>CBFDAW010000278.1:0-5073 GCA_965602865.1 uncultured Thermoplasmata archaeon | reverse complement strand
AAAACCAAAACATGTTAAGGATATATCGATTTCCACAATAAAGACCGATAATGATTTGGTGCTCCAGCTATTTGCATCCGTTGGTTTTTCGAGCAAGAAAGTGGCGGTGGGAACTCAAATTCTTAACTCAATGTTTAAGGATAAAAAGTGTTTTACATTTCTATCCTTCCCCGGTAATATAATCGCCACGGGCACACGCGGAATAATCACCGAGCTAGTAAAAAACAAACTGGTTGATGCACTAATCACGACCTGTGGCACTCTTGACCATGACCTAGCACGGGTTTGGAAAAAATATTACCATGGCGAATTTCTAATGGATGATACCGAGCTGCACCGGATGGGTATTAACCGTCTGGGGAATATTCTCGTGCCAAACGAGAGCTATGGGATAGTACTTGAACAAAAGATGCAGCCGATACTTGAGACACTTTGGGGCGAAGGCAAGCAAGAATTTTCTACAAAAGAAATTACCTGGGAATTTGGTCATAGACTGAAAGATGAAAAATCCATATTATATTGGTGCGCCAAAAATAAAATACCAATATATGTACCTGGCATTTTAGATGGCGCCTTTGGCTCACAACTTTGGATGTTTACACAGGAACATAAAGGGTTTAAGATCAATTTGTTTAAAGATGAGCAGGAACTGGCAGATATTGTATTCACGGCGTCGCACACTGGTGCGCTAATGATCGGTGGCGGGATATCCAAGCACCATACGATCTGGTGGAACCAGTATAGGAACGGACTTGACTATGTGGTATTTATCACCACCGCACAAGAGTATGATGGGTCGTTATCAGGTGCACAGGTGCGTGAGGGTATTTCATGGGGTAAAGTTCAAGAGAATGCGAAACAAGTGACCATTGAAGGTGATGCAACAGTGCTATTGCCACTTATGATCGCCGCTGTTTTTGAAAGGTTGAAATAAATATTTTTATTTTAAATAATTAAGGAAATGATTCTATAATTAGGAATAATACTCATAAAATTTAAATAAAAACTAATTCTATGTGGGTAACCGAGGGAGAACTATGGGGAATAAATATCTTTCAATAATAATTGGGATAGTATTACTATTATCCGGGTTAACATTATTTGTTAGTACACCGGTTTTAGGATCAATAAACGAAGACCAAGCCAGGGATATACGCACACCGGATAGTGATAATTCATTTAATACCGCAACGGCACTTAGTAATTATACATTATATCCCGGTTCCGTAGATACGAATGATGACTTGTATGATTATTATAAAATCAACTTAACTTCAAATACCACTCATGGTGATTTATTATCGGTAGCCTTTACTTTAGATAGTTATTGGGATGTTGTATATATTTGGGTTTTCAATCCTGAAAAATATTTATTGATACATGATATTTATTCACCTGGGTCGGATGGAGATTTCAATAGCTCAATCTGTGCCTGCACAAAAGGGTATTACTATATTGTAATACGTGCTTATTTTGGTGAAACCGGGTATGGTCTAACAGTCTATAATCATACAATCCAGAGAACCATAGATAGCGATAATAGCAATAACACAGCAGATGTCATTAGTGCTGGTGCTTATTCTAGGACATTAAATGCTACTTACGACTATTTGGACCTTTTTAATATCTCCATAACCCATGGCACCACGACTACCTGGGGTGTAACTATAGAGATCTCGAAGTACAGTGACTTCTATCTGGCACTTTACACTCCCGGCGGTACGCTTAGGGAGCTTACATATTATGATACCATAAAATTTGCCGCGGACATGACTGGAGTGTATCGAATCGCCGTGGGCGTAAGAGGTGAGCCGGAATTTACCACCGGTTACTATTTGAATATTACAATAACCACAAATGTTCCAGTAGACCTTGACTATAACAAAGACAATGCTAAACTTGTATATGCTGGGACCAAGCTCAATTCCTCATTCAATTCTGAATTTGATATATATGATTGGTATATGATAGATCTTGATGCCAATGATGAGCTTACTGTTTCTTTAGTGTATCTCGATGGAACAGGCGATACGGATATTAATATTTACGATAAAGATGGTAACTGGGTGAATGATTATTCCGACTCGGACTCAGAAATTGGTTGTTGGGCTTCAAGCCAAGTAGAAAAAACGGGGCGTTATTATATCGAAGTAGAGAACTGGTGGGATTGGGATATTTACCTGGGCAATTATACAATTTTGTTTTCCTTAGAAGGTAAGAACCTTTGGTTCAAACCAATGATAAAAAATGATACTAACCTTGATTTTAGTATGCTGGAGGATACAATCGATATTTCTCATGTGAACCTAACTGATATTTTCTATGATTCGGATTCACCAATATATTTTAGCTCCCCCTCACATCCCGGAGGGATGGGGGCAAATATAAATATAGATATATTATCAACTGGCGCGGTTGAATTTAAACCGCATCAGGATTTTAATGGTTATGAAATAATTAATTTCTCGGCTAGGGATATTGATTGGGAATATTTGTACTGGGAGGTAAATGTCACCGTCCTCCCGGTGAACGATGCACCAGTGATAGATCAAATAGAGGACCAGACCTGGACCCAAGGCACACTGGTCAATTTAACTCTTAATATTTCAGATGTGGACGATACAAAATTTAACATTTCCGATAATACAACATTATTTGAGGTAAATAATAGTAATATGAGTATAAATTTTACACCTACAAACGACGACGTGGGAATTCATTATTTAAATATTACCGTAACCGACGGCGAAGCTAATACTTCCATGAACTTTACCGCTGAAATTAAGAACATTAATGATCCGCCGAAGATCATTAAAATTGGCGGAAAGATTGCAGTTCCTGGGGGGGTTATTGAACTCAACGCAACCGAGGATGAATGGAATAACTTTACGGTGGAAGCTACTGATATTGATCACGAGATAGGAGTGGTAGACGATCTGGAATTTTTCTCTAACAAAACAGATAGTACGTTTGCAATCAATAGGAATACGGGCAATATCTCATTTTTCCCATTGCAGGAGCATGTTGGAGTCTATAAACTAAGGATTACAGTGAGGGATAGTTATGATGCTAGTGACCACCAGGATATTAATATTACGGTATTGAACATAAACGATGCTCCAACCAAACCAACTGTCAGCTTAAAAAATATATCCGGTCTAATTGTAACTTGTTTTGTTCAAGAAGTATTCGATGAAGATGGAGATACGCTGAACTATTCTTGGAATTTTGGTGATGGCACGGGGACGGTTATTATGGGCTTGAATGGAAATCACACTTATGATGAACCAGGAGATTATACGATTACGGTTACTGTTACTGATGGTAACGGGGGTATTTCGAAGGGTAGTATGGTCATTAATAAAACTGCTTTTGTTAACGTTACGGATAATGTGAGTGAAGAATTTGTTGATGTTGATGAAGACAACCTAGACGATAATTGGGAACTTTATTATTTTAAAGATTTATCGCAGGGCGCTAAGGATGATTTTGATTCCGATGGGTATTTAAATTATGAAGAATATTTGAAAAAGACAGATCCTACAAATCCATACGATTACCCACCAGTGGTTTCGGGAGACGGTGAGGATACCGGTTATTCGGATATGGAGATATTATTAGCCATTGGATTGATTGCGAATTTTGTGATAATAATCATTATCATACTTTTTATGCTAATAAGAAAAAAGCCTGTAGGTGCTGAAGTAGAGGGAAGAGCAGCGTGGCCGGAAAAGGATAGATTCACGGTTCCGTGTCCGGAATGCGGCAGAGCGGTTTCTGAAAGTGATCGCGAGTGCCCATATTGTGGCGAAGAATTAGAGCCCGGGTATGAGTATGATAAATACGACGAAGAAGCTAGACCAAAACAGAGGGTTGGCAGGCAACCAAAAGACCGAGGACGAGAACGCACTCATCCACGCCATGAAGGAAAAAGACGCCCTAAGAAAGAAAAAGAAGAAGAATACGAGTCCGAAGAACCTGAATGGGAAATAGACGAAGATGAAGAAGTTGAGCCCGAAGAAGAGTATGAAGAAGAATATTATGAAGAAGAACCCGAAGCCGATGAGGAACTTGATGAAGAATATGATGACGAAGAAGAATATGACGACGACGATGAATATGATGAGGACGAGGGCGATTATGAGGACGACGACGACCGGAGGAGAGAACGGTACGAAGATGAGGAGTATTATGAAGACGATTATGAACCAGATGAAGCCTGGGAAGAGGACTACGCTGAGGAACAAAGGAGGTCACGGCGGGGGCAAAGACAAAGACAAAGGCGGTGATGAAAAGCTGTTACGAATAAATATTAAATTATAATCCTTGGATTGAGTATTATTTTATATTAAGAAATCACGGTTTAGTATTGCTGTGTTGCATAAAATGGAAGTTTGAAATAAATGATAACATAATGTCACCAGCTATAGGATCCGATGGTACAATTTATGTCGGTTCTCATGATAACTTTCTCTATGCGATAGGAAAACCGAATTTAGATGATACTAATAATTGGTATATGCTTGTAATGACAATATCAATTATAGGAATAATAATAATTGTTTTCTATTTACGAAAAAAGTATTCAAAATAATAAAACTGAGACCAATAACAGTTAATATTTTTAATAAAGTACTCATGGTTTGATACGTTCTAATTTTATATATTCAATTTTATTATTATCCTCCAGAATACGGCCGAAGAGCATATGTTTTCTAACACCTTGGGCAAGCCGAACCGCACGGCTGATCTCTTCCCAACTGCACTCAAAATCCATTGGTATGCTATGAACCAGATATTCCGAGTGGTCAGTTTCCGGGTCACCTTCGTAGACTCTAAAATGTGCGCCATATTTGAATCCGGTTTTTACTATAAGTTGATGCGATTTTAACTCGCGATATACCTGTAACCGTCTATCAAAATCCGATTGTAATTTTCTTGCGATATGTAAAAATCGCTCGAATGTAAGTTTACGTCTTGTTCGAGCGAGTCTAATATTAAGTATGCCTTGGTCTAACAGATATGCGGATTCGGTAAGTGCAAGTTGCAGGCTTTTACCAACCTCTTTGCCGT
>CBFDAW010000277.1:0-5081 GCA_965602865.1 uncultured Thermoplasmata archaeon | reverse complement strand
TTGAGATTAACCTTTTTACGTAATATTTTTATTATTAAGTTAGCGCATATGACCCCCACCCCCCACTTCGCCCTTTTTATGTTGTGATCCGGGTTGCTCGCCAAGAGCTATTTTGCGTACTCGCGAAAACTTTTTGGCAGTTACCTGTACGGGTAAACCTCTTTTGTGTGGCGTAAGCCACACCAGGAGAATTAAAGGATGGGGTTTGGGGAAGTTCTCTTCCCCAAAATGATATCAATTACAAAAATAGAGCCTAACGAAGTGGAGCTTGAACCCGAGGATAATAGAGTGATATCCTAGATCAACCTTTGGGATCGGGTTCTAAATTATTTTCACTGAAATAGGAGCGGGGTCTGATTTATAATTACTGAGAGAGGATCGGGCTCTGATTAATATTTGTAGAATTAGGTATCCCCGAGCCTAAACCAATGAAATATATGCAGAGCCTGAAAAGCAGATTCTAAACAGAGCCTAACGAAGTGGATCCCGAGCCCGAGTACAATGGAATGATATATTAAGTTAATTAAATACCCATTTGCACCATAGACCAATATTCATCATATTCTTCAAATTTCTCGATATTTTCTTTCTCGAGTTCGAGAATTCTTGAATGACCCAGTTCCATAGCGGCAAAGTACTCGAGTGTTTTTTTCAAATCCGGATCATCTTCGAGCTGATTCGCAAAAGAATCATAGAACTCCTGGGCTGCTAACTCAGCTTCTATAGCGCTAACTATTACCTCACTGATGGATACGAATTCATCGGGTATCCAGATCTCTGGCAATGGAACAAATGATTTTTCAGGCAATTCGATTTCTTTTCCGGCAAACCGATTCCAATAGGCGTCCTCTAGAAATATCCGGTGCTTGTCTTCCTCATCGGCAAGAAACCTCAGCTTATCTTTTAAGAATGCGTTCTTCACACCATCAGCTAGTTCCGTATATTTTTCTTTCCTATCCACCTCGGCTTTCATGGCGGATAGAAATAATTCTTCATCACTGAACTTTTTCAAATCCATGTGATCACCTTTATTATCCCTGTTTCCCCAAGAATGTGGTATTTAGAGGGGGGCCTAATGGAGATAAATGGACAAGGGGCCCTAGGGAAGAATTCTAATCCCCCTAATCCTAATAGGGTAATAGTTTTCAAATACCTAATTTTTTTCGCTTCGTCTCGATATGGTTCTTTTCTTTTTCCCGTTCATATATCTATTATATGCCTCTTCTCCTACACAATCAATGGCATATTTACACCATTCGATACACGAAGGGACGTATTCTTTAAACACCTCTGTACCACATTTTTCGCATTTACGCGATTGTTCATGGGTCCAAACCTCAACCTCAGCACCACAGGTAGGACAACTAAAGAATTCGGGGATAGGTTCTCTAATTAGAACCGCCCCAGGGCATTGAAACATACTCACATTATCACTTAATTATTACTAATACTATTTTCGAGCAGTAATAGATTGTCTTAATATTATATAAAGATTATCTCTATATAATATAGGTGGAAAACTCAAACACCTATAATAAGTAGCTAAATATTAATATAATATCGGTTATTACCTATAAAAAATATTTATTGGACTCTCTAGCACTTGAGGGATTATTATGAAATTGGATAAAAAAGATAGGAGAATTATCTCTATGTATGCAAAAGATCCAAGTGTATCTCAAGATGAGATTGCACGAAATATCGAGCTATCTCAGCCATCTGTCGCAATTAGAATCAAGAAACTTAAAGAGAGTGGTGCACTGGAAATGCAAACCGGAATAAATCCATTGAAAATGGGACTGTATATGGGAAAAGTAGATATTTCTTCTAATAATCCTAACGAGATACTGAACATGTTCAAGGATTGCCCATACTTTGCAAATGGTTTTAGTGTATCCGGAAAAAATAATTTATGTCTATTTTTCATTAGTGAAAACATCGCGACCTTAGAAGCTATTGTCAATGGTCATATCAGACCCAATAAATCCGTATCTGAAGTGGATTTTAATATTGTCATTAATACTGAGAGAGATTATATCCTTCCGATTATTCTTACACCGGATATTACTGATTCGCCGCCTTGTGGAATTTCTATAAATTGTAAGGATTGTTCATCATTTAATGAAAAGAAATGTATGGGTTGTCCAGTGACTGGGCAATATCAAGGTTGGTTCTATTAAAATAAATTAATCCCGCATTCGGTAAAGTATGAAGTGCTTTCAAGAACCCAGCACAAAAATAGCAGAATCATAGTTGAAATCTTATTTTTGTTTGAGGGGTAATAATTCTGAATATTATTTTTTTTCCAATTGAAAGAATTATTAGCTCGATATATTTTTTAAAGAAAATTGTCGAAACTTAGAATTCTGAAAACGATTTAATGATTCCAATCAGAATTCTAACCCCTGGACTTGAAAAGCTAAGTATCCGTTCTTTAATAAAAAAATGCGTTATTATTATTAACTTTACGTAGCATTTTTTTATTGTTTAATCTTCCTCATTACCGGAGGCACATACCCCTTTAACAGTAATGATAATGATATAACGGTTACCGAGCTCATCGCCATGGCTAACCCCGCAAGTTCAGGTCTGAACGTAATCCCAAAAAACGGATATAACACCCCGGCGGCAACAGGTATCAAGGCTGTATTATATGCAAACGCCCAGAATATGTTTTGCTTAATTCTTGCCATCACTTTTTTACTTAACTGTACGGCGGCTACGGAAGCCAGTAAATCGTCTTTTACCAGCACTATTTCACCGCTCTCCAGTGCAACATCCGTACCACTACCTATCGCGATGCCTACATCTGCTTGCGCCAGTGCAGGTGCATCGTTAATACCATCGCCTACGAACGCTACTATCTCACCGCTATTTTGAAGTTTCTTAACCTCGGATGCTTTATCCTGCGGCAGTACCTCTGCCAATACATAATCTATCCCAATTTGTTTCCCAACCGCGGCGGCGGTACGGCTATTATCCCCGGTAATCATAATTACTTTTAATCCCATCTTTTTAAATTCCAAAACGGCAGTTTTGGTATTTCTTTTTAGTGTATCAGCAATGGCAATTATACCACTTAATTTATTTCTCAGCCCGACCAGGACCACGGTCTTTCCTTCACCTTCCAAGCGGACTATCTTTTTTTGAAACTTTTGATATGAAATATTTCTCTCTTTGAATAATATCTTATTCCCTAAAATGACTTCTTGTCCACCTATCTTTCCTATCACTCCCTTACCACTGAATGTGTTGAATTGTTTAACGGGTTCAATCGCCGCACCCATGATTTTCGCCCTTCGAACAATCGCTTCTGCCAGTGGGTGTGACGAGTTTTTCTCTATACTGGCAGCAAGGCTGATCAATTCCTGTTCATTAATTCCAAAACCGATTATATCCGTAACCTCCGGCTTACCTTTGGTTAACGTTCCTGTTTTATCGAATACTATAGTTGTCAATTTTTCAGGTATCTCAAGGGCTCCACCGCTTTTGATTAGAACTCCCAGTTCAGCCCCACGACCCAAACCCACGGTCACCGCCGTTGGTGTGGCGAGACCTAGTGCACATGGACAGGCAATTACTAATACGGAAATTAAACTCGTCAGTGAAAATAATAACGGAGTACCCAAAACGATATACCAAATAAAAAAAGAAAGTATCGCAATGATTAACACCGTGGGAATGAAATACGCCACCGCTTTATCCGCGATTCGCTGTACCGGCGGCTTCGAGCCTTGCGCATCTTCGACAAGCTTTATGATCTGGGATAATACGGTGTCCCTTCCTATTTTAGTGGCTTTGATGTTTAGTACACTATTTTTATTAAGTGTTCCACCTACTACATCCCTGTTTTTCTTTTTACGCACAGGAATCGGTTCACCGGTGATCATTGATTCATCCACATAACTCTCCCCGGCAACCACCTCACCATCCACCGGTATTTTACCACCGGGTTTTACTACTACGATATCGTTTATCTGAACATCCTCGATGGAAATTTCGATTTCTTCATTGGCTCGAATTACGATTGCGGTCTTTGGTCGTAAACCCATTAATTTTTTTATTGCCTCGGAGGTTTTACCTTTCGCCTGCATTTCCAGATACCGCCCCATGGTAAGAAATGTTGCTAACATGACGGCCGTTTCGTAGAACATAAATTCTCTGGTTAGTATGATTTTAAAGGTACCGAAAATACTTGATACAAATGCAACACCAATTCCCATGGAATACATTACATCCATATTCAGGCTACTGTTTTTAAGGGCACGATAGCCAGCGCTAAAGATCGGAGAACTTACATATAGAAAAACGGGTGTAGAAACCACAAGCATAAGATACGCCATTGGAAAGGGCAAGTTCAGAGGGAAATACATAATTGCCATCAACAAAATGCTTACCGCAAAACCAATTATAATTCTATTTCGTTTCTCTCTTAGATTTTTATCCCTGGATGCTTTTTCCAAATCCTCTGTCTCTTCACCCTCTACGCCAAGATATTGATACCCCGCATTCTCAATGGCTAATCTCATATTGGAAATAGTGGTAATTTTTGAATTATATGTTACATACGCTTTTTCAGCACTGAGATTAACATTAACATTTGCAATGCCTTCCAATTTCTTAATAGCTTTTTCTATTGCTATTACACAATTAGCGCATGTCATACCCCCGATTTTTATTACGGTGTTTTCATTTACCACCCCATAACCCGCATCTATAACCGCATTTTCCATATCGGCGAGCTTTAATTTACGGGGATCATATTCTACTATCCCGGTTTCGGTGCCAAGATTGATCTGAGCACGGGAAACACCGTTAAGAGTTGATAATGATTTCTCAATGGTTCTAACACAGTTTGCACAGGTCATGCCGGTTATTTTTAACTCAGCCGTTTTTAAACTAGCCATGAACCTTCCAACTAATATGCCATATTTTTATAATAGATGTTTTGTTTTTTGTACCAAATAAACTCATTTTATAATCTCCAATTCGAATACAACTATATCATTATATTATTTTGTTAGTAATAACCTAACTTTCGGAGTTTATATATCCAGATAGTCCCAAAGCATTAATAATTT
>CBFDAW010000276.1:0-5087 GCA_965602865.1 uncultured Thermoplasmata archaeon | reverse complement strand
AAGAAGTTTGATTTTAAAAATCGAGATTTTTTCTAAATAGGGTGCGGAATGTATGATTTGTCCCGTAAAATTTATAAATTCATCTCATCAGTGGAAAAAAACCATAAAAAACTTTCAAATAATTTCTAGATCACATAAGCATCAATTCAGCAAATCATCACACAATCATATATTCAACAGATTATCACGAAATTATAAACCCATCAAATTATCATATCAACATCAACATAGCAAATTATCAAACATTTACTATTTATTCATTAAGCAACCGTTCATAGATCTTCAAATATCGTTTCGTAGTGGCACTATAGCTGTAACTTTTTTCCACGAGCGCACGGCTACGCACACCCATCTTTTCTCGCACTTCCTTGTCACTGGCTAATTTTAATAACTGCTCCACTAGCATATCAACATCGTTTTCTCTGAACAGAAAACCATTATTATTTGAGACATAGGGTTTAATGGTATTCTGATCCGGAAGTATTACGGGTAATTTACAATTCATTGCTTCTAAAATGGTAATGGACGCTTTGTTCCAAAAGCCAATATCCGCTGCACTGTAATATCTTGAGAGTAAATTCTTTTTTATGAATTTGATGAATTTAACGCTTTTCTTAAGACCTAACTTGGATACCTCGGTGTGCAATTCACGTTCATAATCCACATCACCAGTTCCGATTATCACTAACCGTGAATCCACCTTTTTATTCAATTCCGAGAATGCTTTTAAAAGTTGCTCGTACTTCTTTGCTCTGTCTATCCTTCCTGCCGTTAATATCAAGGGTATATCCGAGGATACACCTAGTTCATTTCTGATCTTAGTTCTTGCTTTTGAATTAAAATTGAACATTTTGTCATCAATTCCAAGTGGAACAATTTCGATTTTATTTTCTGGAATCAGTTGTGTCTCGACCATGAACTGTTTGGTTCGCGGCGTTACTGCGGTGATCGCATCCGCGCGATTGAACGCATACCTGGCAAAATATTTCCTTAAATATATGAATTGATAATGTGCCACACGATTCTTAAATGTCATAGTTTCTTCGAAGGTGGTGGCATATGCATGCTGGTCCACTAGCAATTTAAATCCCAAGTCCTTATAACCCGCCGCAAAAGCGATGCTGCCCTGGATCGGCTCATGTATATGAACAATATCGGGATTGATCTTTTTCAAGGTTTCACGAATGTTCAGAAGTAGTATAAAATCCGCCACCAGTTCAAAGACACATGGTAGCCTGTATACTGTAAATCCCTCCAATTTACTTACACCGGTACCACGTTTACGAGTTGCGTACTCGGAACCCATCTGGTTAAGTAAAGCTTGAACATTTTTAAACGGAAAAATGCGATCGGAGGTTATCACTGAAACGTTGTGGCCCAGCTCAGTTAATTTACGGGAGAGGTAATACTCCTCATAACCAAACTCTGGCATGAAATATGATGTTGCCTGGACAATTTTCATGGTCTTAACCTTATGATTTTTAATATTGAATATTAAACTCCTATATATATTATATCGGATTTTTTTTCGAGACAAAAAAACCGATTAAAACGTCCTGGGAGCGTTTTGAATGGGACAAACAAATAGACTAATACAAATAGATTTAACATTATTCAATATTATCATAAACTATATATATACGGATTAATATTGAGTGAAACCCCCATAATCACATTAAGTAGACCATACGCATTGGGTAAAAACTTAAGATTTCCCATGACTGGTTCCTGGAGGTATAAGATCTCGATTTTCGCCATCAGTACAAGCGTAACGGTCATTTAATTAAAAAGGGGTAACTATTAAAATTTGAATCTGATTTATAGGATTGCTAATCCGGGTTTTAATTTGAAAAAAACCTAATCATAAAATTTGATTTTTCACTTTAGAACCTTTAACTTTAATGAATCCTAGTTTCTGGGTTCAAGATAATAACCATTGATTTGGATTTAAACATAGTGTAGAACTGATAATTACCGATGGAGGTAGTAAAATGCCAGCACCACATCATCATAAACGTGGATCCATGGGTTACAGCCCGCGTAAACGCGCAACTCGAGAGACGCCGCGATTGAATTCGTGGCCAGAGGGCGGCAACCAACCTAAATTACAAGGTTTTGCAGGGTATAAAGCGGGAATGACACATGCATTCGTCGAGGACTATCGTCCTACAAGCACTACCAGTGGTCAGGAGGTGCAAATTCCAGTCACCGTGTTAGAGACTCCTCCGATGCGCATTGCGGCGATTAGATTTTACCAAAATACCGTATACGGCGCAAAGACTATTACTGAGATTTGGGCGGAGAATATTAAAAAAGAGCTTGAACGATTGTTACCGATCCCAAAGAAAAAGAAACCGAAAAATACTTGGGAAAATATTGAAGAATTGAATATTGATGATCTCCGAGTGATGGCATATACCCAACCCAAATTGGTCTCGGGAATTCCGAAAAAGAAACCGGAATTGATGGAATTACGAATTGGTGGCGGAACTATTAAAGAACGGATTAAGTATGCTAAAAAAATATTGGGCTATGAGATAAATATTTCGGATTTTGCATCTGAAGGCGATATGGTAGATGTTGTGGCAGTTACCACGGGTAAGGGGTTCCAAGGACATGTCAAACGTTGGGGTGTGAAATTATTAACACATAAGAACAGTAAACATCGCCGGATGATTGGTACCCTCGGCCCTTGGCACCCGAACTATGTGATGTCCGAGGTACCACAAGCCGGGCAAACCGGGTATCATCAAAGAACAGAGTATAACAAACGTGTATTGAAAATCGGTGAGAACGGTGAAGAGATTACACCAAATGGTGGATTTATTAGATATGGTGTTATTAGAAACAAGTACATTCTTATTCATGGTTCGGTCCCCGGACCGGTGAAAAGATTAATTCGATTACGTGAGCCGATTAGACGCAAGGGTGTGAAGGTGGAAAGACCACCGGAAATTACCTATATTTCCACAGAATCGAAACAAGGTGCATAACATGACTCCTAAAAGTACTACTACTGGGACCCGGACAAAATCTACTAAAAAGGATACAAAACCTAAATCCGTGAAATTAAAGACCAAACCTAAAGATACGAAAACAAAGGCTAAGACCAAAGAGAACAAGCCAAAAACTGCGAAGGAACCGGCAAAAGTCGTAAAACGAGCAAAGAGCAAGGAAGATATGAGAAAACGAAAAAAGAAGGTCGCAGGTAAAGTTAAAACTAAAAAGGTTGTAAAAAAGGCTTCAACCGTTAAAAAAGGTAAGATTAAAACCAGAACCGCCAAAGAGGTGAAATATCTCTCGGGTAGTAAAGAAGTTAATCTTTATTCCATCACCGGAAAAAACCTCCGAAAGCTTAAATTACCCATGGCATTTGATGAAATATATCGTTTAGATTTAATCCGACGCGCTGTTAAGGCTGCACGGGCAAACAGGAGACAACCGTACGGCCCTTCACCTCGTGCTGGGATGAGTCACCCAAGTAGCACGTGGGGCAAGGGGCGCGGGACCGCGCGCGTTCAGCGGCTCGTGGATGGAAGACGAGCAGTCGAATCACCAAATAATGTCGGTGGTCGCCGGGCGCATCCTCCGACTGTTGATAAGGTGTGGGTTGAGAAAATCAATAGAAAAGAGCGCTTAAAAGCGCGAAAGGTTGCCTTAGCTGCGATCACGGATGCTACGCTAGTGGCTAATCGAGGGCATAAGTTTGATAAAAAAGTATCATTACCATTATTATTAGAAGACGAGTTTGAAAAAGTCGACAAAACCAAGAAAGCCTTGGAGATCTTCAAAAAAATCGGTGTATATGATGATATACTTCGTGCCGGAAATGGTAAACATATTCGCGCTGGTAAAGGAAAAGGCAGAGGCAGAAGATATCGAAGACCCAAATCATTATTGATCGTTACCTCCGAGTGCTCCGACCTTAAAAAGGGTATTGGAAATCTGGTCGGGGTTGATCTGGTGACGCCAGAGAATTTATCAGTTGAGGACCTGGCGCCAGGTGGCGACCCGGGAAGACTTACTATTATTACTGAAAAAGCATTAAAGATGATGGGTGACTGGTGATTTAAATGGTAAAGAGTAAATCAGGAAAATTTCAAAGAATCAATCCAGAAGAGAACCCATTTGAAATTATCTATCATCCTTTTGTGACAGAAAAGACCATGAATCTCATGGAACGGTTGAATAGATTAGAGTTCGTAGTTGCACGATTTGCTTCAAAAAAACAGATTAGGATCGCATTTGAAAAATTATATAAAGCCAAAATTGACAAGATCAATACGAAGATACAGAAGGATGGTAAACATGCAATCATCAAGTTAAAACCAGATTATTCGGCCGAAGAAATTGGTATGCGTATTGGTATATTCTAAAGATAATTTAATTATGAGTTACAAAAAAATTTACAAGGTGGTAAAATGGGTAAACGGATTATCGCCCAACGCCGAGGCAGGCAAGGAGGACCGTACTCTTCACCCAGTCACAGACATAAAGCCGGGACGGGTGGTATTAAATACCTACCGGTTAAACAGGTAAAAGGAAAAGTCACTGAGCTTACCCATGACCCAGGGCGCACTGCTCCGATTGTTAATATTAAACTAACCACAGGTGACCGGAAGGGCCAAAAATGGAAGATGCTCGCACCTGAGGGGTTATCTCTTAATCAGGAAATAAGTTTAGGTGACGGTGCTGAGATTGCCTCTGGGAATGTGCTACCATTGCGTGCAATTCCTGAGGGTGCTGCTATTTTCAATATTGAGTCTCAACCCGGTGATGGTGGTAAATTCGTCCGTGCGGGCGGCACAGTGGCAACTTTGGTCAGTCACGGCACTAAAACCATTGTACAATTACCCTCCGGTCAGTTCAAACCATTTAACCCTGACTGTAGAGCTACCATTGGCGTTGTTGCTGGTGGCGGAAGAAAGGAAAAACCATACATTCGAGCCGGTAAAAAATTTCATGCAACTAGAAGTAGAGCGCAAAAATATCCAAGAGTATCTGGCGTAGCAATGAACCCCGTAGACCACCCTCATGGTGGCGGGGCACATCAGCATGTTGGTAAGTCCAGTTCAGTATCTAAACAT
>CBFDAW010000275.1:0-5102 GCA_965602865.1 uncultured Thermoplasmata archaeon | reverse complement strand
AATGAAACACTTACTCCTTTTTATTATGAATTCATATATAATTCAATAGTTTTTAACCGATGGTATCTCTATGAATTAAATTATTCTTATGTAGACCAGACGATAAACATTTCTATCTGGGATACTATAACTCAAAAATTAATAATGACTTATGAAAAAAATAATGTTGGAACTTTTGGAGTTTTTTCAAAATTTGGTTTCTCATTAGTTGGCATTCCAAATTGGCCATATGGAGTAAAAACCGCTGAAGGTGATATAGATAATATTACAATTTATACCAAACAAAAAGCTACAGCTACTGCCGCTTTCTATGACGGCCAACCGGACCACGGCGGCACATTAATCGGCACGGACGAAATTGCGGTCTGGGGTAGCGCGACCGCGGAAGCCTCGATCAACTGGGAGGCAGAGGTAGGATATCATGACATCTATGTCCGAATCGAAAATGTAACCCCAGGTGATGCTAATTATTCAAATAATATGGCATTTAAATCAATTTTCGTTCCGGAAAATATCGATTTAGATGATATCTCATTTAACAACCCGAATCCAACTATTGGTGAAACAATAACTATCGATGCAATTTTGAAAAATAAAGGATTAAAGGACGATGAGGTAGAGGTGAAGTTCTGGGACCGAGAGCCTTCTGGGAACATGTTTTGGATTAAAGAATCTGGTGTAAGGGTGGATGTTGGAGGAACCTACGATAGTATTCGCGCAATTACTCCAAATGTCATTATTCTTCCAAATGGTTCATATAGAATGTATTATGGTGGAAGGTTAACAAATCTTAGAATTCTAAGTGCGATATCATCCGATGGAGTTAATTGGTTTAAAGAGTCTGGAATACGCGTAGATATAGGTGGAACATATGATAGTGCACATGCATTTGCTCCCGATGTTGTTTTACTTCCAAACGGAAGTTATCGGATGTATTATACAGGTCATACTGGTGGATTTGAAAAGATTTTAAGTGCCTTTTCTACAGATGGTCTTAATTGGAATAAAGAGCCGGGAATAAGAGTAGATTCAGGTGGAACATATGATTCAAAAGATGCTGATTATTCTCGAGTTTGGAAATTGCCTAATGGCAGTTATAGAATGTATTATGCGGGTCAGGATAACAGTCTCAAAGATAGAATTCTGAGTGCATTTTCAAGTGATGGATTCAATTGGATAAAAGAGCCAGGTATTCGAGTAAATATCACAGGTCCATATGATAGTGCACATGCACAGACTCTTTCTATTATCTGCCTACCTAATGGTAGTCTCAGAATGTATTATGGTGGTGCGACAAGCAAATTCGAACCATATTATTTCAGAATACTTTCAGCAATATCGAATGACGGTATAAATTGGGTCAAAGAACCAGGAATTAGAATAAATTCTGGTGGAATATATGATTCTAAAGATTCATACCACCCATATGTAGTACATTATGGAAACAACTTATATCGAATGTATTACATAGGTTATGATGGTTCATATCGTCGAATCCTATCCGCCACCGCCCAGCTCAACGCCACACAGATCGGTGATACATTATCGGTCACCGTCCCCGCTTCAGGTGCCACCACCACCGACCCAGTCGAGTGGACCGCACCAGTGTTCATGGGTAATTATACAATCTACTGCACGGTGGAGCGCGACGGGCGGTTCGTGGATATTATCTCGAAAAACATCACCGTCAAGAATCCGGACATTACACCGGACCTGTACATCGTCCCGTCGCGGATCACGGCGGACCAGGAGACCATCAGGGTAGGTGACGAGGTAGAGCTGGACGCGAAGATTTATAATATCGGCGCACAAAGCTGTCAGGCGGATGTGCACTGGTGGGGAAGCTCCGAATTTGTAAAACTTAAGGCAGATGAATATACAATAGGTTTATGGAATTTTGATGAAAGAAATGGTAATTTTGCTTATGACAGAAGTTATAATAGTAATGATGGCTCAATTAAAGGTACTATGAGAGTAAATGGTATATCAGGAGAGGCACTGCTATTCGACGGCGTTGATGATGAGGTTATTATAGGTGATGTTTTAGATATGACTGCTAGTCAAGATTTTACTCTTGAAGCTTGGATAAAGACTAATACTCCAAGTACACTTCAAGAAATGGCAATAATTGACAAAGAAGCGATGAGTCATGGATATATGCTATCTGTAGAAAAAGGAAAATTATGGGGTTATGTAAGTCCATATTCTGGTGGTGGTGGAAGAGTTATGGTGAAATCAACTGAGTATATTAATGATAATGAATGGCATCATGTTGCACTCACAATGGACAGAGACTCTAAAAGTGGAATGAAAATATTTATTGATGGTCAAATAGTAGGTATAGCAGATCCTACATCAGTTGGAGACTTATCTACAGGTTATGATTTAACGATAGGTTCAATGGAAGGTTATTTTAATGGTACAATTGATGAAGTGCGTATCTCAAATATTTCAAGATCACCATCTGAAATTTGGAAATATTATAACCAATCATCAAAATACATTACATCTTCCCAGTACTCCTTCCCATCACCATACCCAACGATTGCCACGACCACCTGGGTGCCACAAACACCAGGGTATCATAACATCACCGTCATTATTAACAATTCAAATCCAGCAGAACAAACAACTTGCAATAATATTGCGACCAAGAGATTCTATGTACGGCCCACACTCACACCACCTGATTATGAAGTCACGAATGATAAGATATCATGCAATAAAACCAATATTAATGTTGGAGACACAGTAACTTTAACAGCAGAAGTTGAGAATAAGGGTGAAACCGATGGCGAGGCGGACGTGCACTGGTGGGGGGGTAGCTCAGTATGGTGGAATGAAAGTTGGTCTTTTAGAAAATCTTTACAAATTAACAACATGTTAAATAATGATTCACTGGTTGATTATCAATTGTTAATTAATGTTTCTTATATTGATAGTATGGCTGATAATTTTGCTGATATTAGATTTGTAGATTGTTATGGAGCTGAACTTTCCTATTGGATCGAAGAGAAAGTAAATAGTTCATACGCTAAAACCTGGGTGAAAGTGAAATATATACCTAAAAATGATATTTCGAATATATGGATGTATTATGGATGCCAGGACGCCGTGGATACTAGTGATGGTGAGGCAACATTTGAGCTTTTTGATGAATTTAACACTCTGGATTTATTGAAATGGGAAATCATTCAAGCAACCGCAGAAATCGAAAATAATGCTCTTAAATTACATAATTCATATAATCATGTTCGAATAAGGTTAAAAAATATTACTTTTACTTCACCCTTTTGGATTCGTTTTGATTTAAAACTGACTGCGGATAATGATGCAGCAATACTTGGATTTCATGCACCTATCAATGTATCGAATCAGAAGGTCTGTGAGAATAATTATCGTTTACGTATGTCAGGGATATTATATGATATTAGTGGATATTATTGGGATAGCTGTGTTGATGGTATTCATACTACTGTAGGTAATGTCTCAGGTCATCCCGTTAATCCCAATGGTCAATTTATCACCTATAAATTTTATCTTGATAAGAATGGGGATGGCCATGGGGAGGTTAATGGATATAAATTCGAAGGGAATAATAAATTATTTTCTTCTGGCTATCTATATCTGGTTAACGATGCTTGGAATCTTAGACCAGTCTATTACGATAATATCATTATTGGAAGATACACACAAATTCCTCCAACATATTACTTTGGACAAGAACACATTAGCTCCCACCGCTACACATTCCCAGCATTGAGCAAAACAACCGTCTCCACCACCTGGACACCCACCACTCCAGGCTACCACAATATCTCTATTTTAATTAACAATTCAGACCCCGAGGAAATTAACAGCGAAAACAACCACGCCTGGAAAACCTTCTATGTCAACGCGCCGCCCACCACCAAACCCATCCTAAACCAGACCTTCAACGAAGACGAGGTTCTTGCTAACGCATTCAATTTAAATGATTACTTCTCCGATGTTGAAGATACTCTCACATTCTCCTTCTCAAATGCTACTTACATATATCCTTCTATCGCAAAAAACGGCTCAGTATCATTCTCCGCAGCCGCCAATTGGTCAGGGACCGAGTATGTACTCTTCCGAGCAAATGACCTACATGGGACGTGTGCCTCCTCAGGGGTGAGGGTTACTGCAATGTCCGTTAATGACCCCCCGGGGTTCATACATCCATTATTGGACCAGTACGCACCCGAGGATGCGTACTTCTACTGGAACCTTGGCGGCTGCATATATGATGTAGATAATAATACTGACGCTCTCACCGTTTGGACCAACTCCAGCTACCAACAGGGTATCATTAAAATGCATGTGCTAAGGTTCAAGTACACCGACGAGATCGACTACGAGGACATACACGTGTTCGTCTCCGATGGACTGCTAACAACAAATACCACCGTCCGCATCTGGCTCAGCTGGTCGAACGACCCGCCCACGATAGCCGGCGTACCGGACCAAAACGGCTTCGAAGACATATCTTGGCATCTGAACCTCACACCGTATATCTACGATCCTGATACACCCATCGAAATGCTTACTATTACCGTTGACAGTAAGTATGTCACTGTCACTAAGCATAATCTCACCTTTTTGTACCCCGAGGATATCCTTAACGACACCGTGACCATCACAGTATCAGACGGCGAGCTTTATGATCATCAGATCATATATGTTACCATCACACCACTGAACGACCCGCCAACCATTACAAACGTACCGGATCAATACGTCATCGAAGATATCGATACAATCCTGAACATCACTCAATACCTCTCCGACCCCGATAACCACACTCTCGAATTAAAAGTACATACATCATCACAATATGCAACAATTGATCAAAAAATAATCACTTTTAATTACCCGAACGAGTTCAATTATCCATCCGGAAGAACGTACGAGAATGTAACTATCTACGTTACTGATGGCTTATTAACCGGTAACATTACCATTACAGTTCATGTAACACCCGATAATGATGCACCATACATCATTGGTGTACCAAACCAATACGGCTACGAAGACATAATCTGGCACCTGAACCTAACACCGTATATAGGTGATGTGGATAA
>CBFDAW010000274.1:0-5103 GCA_965602865.1 uncultured Thermoplasmata archaeon | reverse complement strand
AAACCCGCCTTAGTACCCAAAGCCGCCCCTGAATATGCGCAACTACCCGTAGCTGCGGCGGTAGCGCCAATGGCATCAGCACCGACATTACCACCGGCAATGCCCATGGCTACGGTTACAATGCCCGCATTACCCCCAACAACTACAACAACCGCAATTACAGCAATAGCTAAACCTGCAGATATGAGCGAAAGCTACGGCCTATATTCACCACACGCCACAACTGCTCAACCAATCCGTCTTGAGCAAACCAGCTACCAGCTAGCGACACCCACACATCCTATCACAGAAACAAAAACTAATTAGGACTAAAAATTATAAAAAATTTAAAATTAATCGATTGCAGCGTCGATCATTGAATATATTTGTTTGCGGTTAAACGCTTTAAGCGTTGCTGCGCCGTTCGGGCAAACCATTGTACATACCCCACAGCCCTGACACAACGTGGCGACCACCACTGCAACTTTTTCTTCGGAATTTAGAACCCGCGCATGATACGGGCATGCAGAAATACACACACCACACCCCGAACATCGACGCGTATTAACCTCGGAAACATCTCGCCGGGCAAGTAAGGTAGGTTTATTTAAGATAGTAATCACCCGCCCCGCAGCAGCTTGCGCCTGAATTACGGATTCACTAAGTTGCCGCGGTGAGTGCGCTAAACCAGCGACGAAGATACCGTCAACCAGTATATCCACGGGGCGGAACTTGACATTTGCTTCTTTTATGAACTTTGTATTCGTGTATTCCATGCCAAGGTTTTCAAATACCTTTAGCCCTGAGGTGTTCGGCACGATCCCTGTGCTTAAAATTATCATCTCTGGCTTTAGCTGAAGTACTTGATTGAGTAGAATATCTTTGATTGAGACCAATAATCTTTCGGATTTATCATCTTTTTGAACATCGGGTGGCGCTTCGGCATCGTAACGTACGAATTCTATACCTGCAGCACGCGCATCCAGGTAATATTTTTCCTGGAGTCCATAGGTCATGATCTCCTGGTAGAGTATATAAATTTTAATATCTGGATATTGTTCCTTTAACCTTAATGCATTTTTAATCGCCTTTGAACAGCACACTCTTGAGCAGTATGGGTGTTGATCATTCCGTGAACCAACACACTGGATCATGGTAATGGTCTTTATGTTCGATAGATTTTTGATTACCTGCTGTTTATCTTTATCCTTAAGTGCTTTCCCCGCCAATGCTCGTTCTAACTCCAGCTGCGTCAGGACACGCGGGTCGTTGCCGTATAAAAATTCTGTCGGTTCATACTGATTAGCACCAGTTGCCAATACAATTGCCCCGTACTTCTCAGTGATGGTTTTTTTGTTTTCATCCGCACTACCGATTATAGCCTGAAACTCGCCCACATTGCCGGTGAGGTCCTGGACCATTGAATTCAGATGAACTGTAATATTGTTTTCTTCTTCAACAGTTTTAATCATTTCTGTCAATATTGCTTGAGTATCATCATTTACTAGTGTACTGTAGATATCTTTCAGATTCCCTCCAAGCGAATCCGTTCTTTCGATAAGGTCCACTGAAAATCCGTTCTCCGCAATAGTGTTCGCACTAACCATTCCTGCAATACCACCGCCCACCACCAACGCACGATGAGCTACAGGGGTTTGAGAAATTTCCATAGGTAATTTAGCTTTAACATTTAGCTTTTCATATGCGATCGCTAATTGGTGTTTTGCTGTAGAGGTCATTAATGATTTATCCTCGCCGCAAGCCCACGCTAGGCGCTCGCGAAGATTTAATATTTCAATCCAAGCCGGGTTTATACCCGCTTGTTGTGCATATGTTTTGAACTTCAGTTCGAACCGGTACGGCGTACACGCCGCGATGATGAGGCGATTAAGGTTCTTCCCAGAAGCTTCAAGTTTGGTTTTTATCTCCTCAGGCTTTAGACAAAGATAATCTATTGTTTCAACAATAGCAACATCTGCTAAATTTTTCGAGTATTTCTCAAGTTCAGCCATATCTATGGTTGAATCCATTTCCGCGCCGCAAGAGCATAATAAAACCCCGATTATTGGGTCCTCTGACTCAGTATCCATGGTTTCTACACTTTCGGGTATAACCCTCGGTTCTTCTACTGCTTTTTCAGGTTTTGGTATCGCAAGATTGCGTGCCGCAAGCGCGGCTGCGGCACTCGCCTCAGTGACCGTCTCAGGAATATCTTTGGGCCCGGTAAATCCACCACACACATACACCCCAGCTCGCGAGCTGGTAAGCGGTGTGAACTCTTCGGATGAACTAAAATTATATTCATTAAGTTTGATCCCGAACACTTCTGCTAATTCATTGGCGTTCCTCGGGGCTTCCAAGCCAACACCCAGTACCACAAGCTCGAACTCTTCTTGGTACGGCTCTCCGGATTCGGTCACGATCGTAACCTCAAGATTCTCGGTTTCGGATTTAGGCTGTACTGCCGGTACGCGACATCTAATAAAATTTATGCCCATGTTCTTTGCCTGCTGATAATATTCATGATAGCCTTTGCCAAAAGCGCGGATATCCATATAGAATATCGAAACATCTATTTCCGGATTTTGTTCTTTAGCCAGTATTGCCTCTTTTAGCGAATACATGCAGCATGCGTATGAGCAATACTCATGCCCGATCCGAGCATTTCGCGACCCTACGCATTGGATGAATGCAAGGTTCTTAGGTATTTTCTGGTCGGACGGGCGTACCAATATTCGCTTATCTGAGTACGGCCCTAAACCGCTGTATATCCGTTCAAAATCTATACTCGTTAATATATTCGGGTCGTTTCCATACCCATATGCCCTGCAGGGTTCCGGGTTGAATACCTGTAAACCAGGTGCAAGAATAATTGAGCCCACCTTTATTTGAACTTCAGTATCGGTTGCTTTTAAGTCGATAGCTGCTGTGGGACAAACCTCCACACATTTATTGCATTTTGTACAATTTACTATATCAAGTGTGTAAGTATTAGGATTTGGGAGTGGATACGGTGTAAATATTGCTTTGCGAGTATCGAGTTTATCATTAAACTCGTTGGGTACTTCCACGGGGCACACCTGTTCACATTTTCCGCATGTAATACATTTTTGTGGATCCACGAACTGTGGGCTCCGGTGGATTTTGATCGAGAACGCACCGACATCACCAATCACTGAATCTACTGTTGAATTAGTAAGTATCTCAATATTTGGATGGGATAAATTTCGTCTGATACAGCATTCCGAGATCTCGTCACGCATCATGGTGGGCAGCATTTTACACATTCCGCAATCATTGGTGGGGAACTGTCGGTCTAATTGCATTAGAATGCCGCCAATGTGTGGCTGCTGGTCAATAAGTGTGATAGAATAACCGGCTTCGGCTAGATCTAAGGCGGCGCGCAGCCCAGCCATCCCCGCACCGACTATTAATGCGGAATCACTTTCAGGTACCTTAGCGGACTTTTCGCCTTTCAGTTTTTTCTTAGCCATTTATTTTTCTCCGAATGGTTATAAATCTACGTCCTATCTTTCAAGCATAATCTTCACAGGCAACATCGATCATTTCAAATAACTGGCGCTTGCTAAAATTCTTATGCTGAATTGCCCCGCTGGGACAAGTGGCCGCACAAGCTCCACAACCTTCACAGACCAGCTCGTTCACTTTAGCTTTTTTACTCAATGCATCGACTTTTACGGCTTGGTATGCGCAAATTTCCTCGCAGCACCCGCAACCGGCACACACATCAACGTCAACAAATGCTACTGTTGGTTCATGAAGTAATTCTTCATTGGAGAATAACGATAGAACTTTACTAGCTGCTGCACTACCCTGGGATACTGAGTCCGTGATGTCTTTGGGTGACTGTGCCATACCTGCCAAGTAAATACCTGAGGTAAGTGTTTCAGCTGGACGAAGTTTGAGATGCGCTTCTTTAACGAACCCATGTTCATCGGTGGAGATCCGGAGCTTGGATGCAAGTTCCTTAATACCTTCACTGGGCACCACGGCAGTCGCCAGAACTACTAGGTCTGCCTCTACCTCAATCTGGCGACCTATTAATGTATCTGCGCCCATAACGATGATCTTATCGCCGTCACGATATACTTTCGAGACTTTACCTCGCAAATAAACTATCTTTTCTTCCTCTATAGCACGCTGCGTAAATTCTTCATACCCTTTCCCAGCAGTTCGAATATCTATGTAAAATACAAATGCCTGACCATCTGGCACGGCATGTTTGTAAAGTAAAGCTTGTTTGGCAGTGTACATACAGCACACACGTGAGCAGTATGGCATAGCTAGCTCGGGGTCGCGTGAGCCAGCGCATTGGATGAATACCACTTGCTTAGCCTCCTTGCCGTCCGAGGGGCGGAGTACCTTACCATCCGTTGGTCCGGAGGGCGCTAATAATCGCTCGAACTGGAGACCGTCCAGAACATCCTCGTAGTCGCCGTAGCCATATTCTTTCAATGCTTCTTTATTATACAAATCGAACCCGGTGGCTACTATGATCGCACCTATATCTAGCTCTTCTATTTCATCTTCCTGATTGTAATCTATAGCTCCCGCCTCACAGAATTTTTCACAAGCACCACACTTACCCGTTAGAAAATGCATACAATGTTCTCTATCGATTACAGGTTTATTCGGAACGGCTTGGGGGAATGATATGTAATTCGCATTTCGTCCCGCAATACCACATTCGTATTCAGACAAGATCGGTTTAGGTTTCAATTTTGTAATATTTGAGATATCGATTGTATTAGTTGGGCATACCTTCTCACATGCACCACAGGTCGTACATATAGAAGAATATTCATCAAAAGGTTTTGTAACGATTCGATTCGCACCACGGTGCGCAAAGCAAAGTGCACCTATACCCATCACTTCCTGACATATTCGAACACATAAACCACAAAGGATGCATTTATTATCTATTTCACCATAGGTCTTGAACCGTGAGTGGTCCACACCATAACTGCTTGCCAGTTCTTTGATTTCTTTAGATTGTGGACAACGCGCAAGTAGGAGTTCAAGAACCACCTTACGTGCGTGAACAACCTTAGCGCTATCAGTCTCGACCTCTATACCATCTCTAACCGGGAAAGTGCACGAGCT
>CBFDAW010000273.1:0-5113 GCA_965602865.1 uncultured Thermoplasmata archaeon | reverse complement strand
TTCCTCTGGGACGTCCCAGCCTTTTAAATTGGTGGTGTCGGATACAGATACGTTCAACCAGTACTCACCGTCGGCGACTGTATTGGTTTGCCAAAGAAAGTCATAGAAATTCTCATCTCCAACTCTAGGTTCGGCGGTACTACCAATGATTTTCCATTGGTTTTTGTCGGATGAATAATAGTAATCTACCCCATGGGTATCAATGTTATTTTCCAGATCATATACGAACGCCGCGATCATCTGGGTTTCTTTTACTTGCTCACCACCCTTTGGCGAGATTAATTTAATGTTCGGTGGATTTTCGGCATTATTATGTACTTTGAACTCCGAACTTACACTCTCATTGGTAAGATTCTCAGTATCTCTGACGAATGCTTTTAACCTATACAAATTATCAGGTACCGTCGTGGTTAGCCAATCTATCGAATATATATCTGCCCCGGTCTCATTAATTTCCGGTGTTGGGTCGTTACCAATATATTGCCATCCTTGCTGACTGGAAAATGTAGTGTTTGGCAAGATGTAGAAAGTCACACCTGAACTGTTGATATCTCCATCAAAATCAAAAGCTGTTGCACGGACAATAGTAACACCCGTTATTTCGGGGGTGCCCTTGGGCGAAAGAAAAGTGATTTGCGGTGGTCGCGGGAGGTTGTCGATCGTAATATTAATAATCTTTTCTGCCTCGAAGCCATCGAAGTCCGTGGCATTTACTTTTATCCAATACTCACCATCCGGATATTCCAAGGTGTCCAAGGTTAGGGTGTATACATCCGCGGTACCGGAGTTTACACTCCCTAAAAATGCCCAGGCACTTTGATCCGAAGATAAGTAGAAATTGACGCCTTCGGTGGTATTGATCCCGCCGCCTATAATATCCAGCTCGGAATCCATAGCCAATGCTTTGATCGGGTATGATCCTTTGATGACTTCGCCCAGTTGGGGGCTATTAAATGAAATTTTAGGCGGATGCGGATTATCTATTGTAATTGGTGAGGAAATATTTATACCAATATTAAAGTCCAAGTCCCGCACCCATGCCCGAACATAATAATCCGAGCCATCCGGTAGCGTTGTGGTATTCCAATAATGCTCGTAGATATTATCCGTTGAAAACGGTGTTTTATCGTCACCAATATTTGGCACGCCTGGCCAATCGTCGATATCCGTTGAATATGAAAATAGTACTCCTTTTTTATTATCGACATTATTATCCGGGTCGATTACCGTAGCGTCCACGGTCATATTACCGGTAATGATCTCACCGCCTAGTGGGTGGAGTAGTCTGATCCGGGGTATTTTTGTGATGGAAAATATATAAATTCTACCCGCGTCCGATGGGGAACCATCATAATTAATCGCTGAGGTGACGATTTTACTATAATCATCGTCCTCCAGGCTCACTTCGCCTAATAGTGACCAGCCAAAGTTATCACCCGCATGCTCGCCATAGGTCACATATTCGGCGTTCTTGGCTAATTTCACTTGACCCGTGTTCAAATTATTGAAAAAGCCAAAGATCGCACCCGAATCCGCACCATTTGCCGAATCATAATATGGCGCACCGATGACTATATCACCGTAATCGTCAGAGTTAAGTTTATCACTGAATCCTACACTTGCACCAAACCCCGTGTCTGGTTCGCCAATAAATCTAATGTCTGGTGGTTGGTTTATTTGGAGATGGATATTATCTATATAGAAAAAACCATTTTCTCTGTTCCAGCCGCCTGCTTCCCATCTTTGTACTTTCGCGCCCACATCAAAATAGAACCAACCTGCACTTTGTAAACACTCGGAAAAATCTTGAACAAAAGCATCGCTTGCCCCCTCATTTGGCGGATTCTTGGCGTAAAATACTTCTTTATCATCGTCACCCCCTTGGTCGTCTAGGTCCCAGCCTAGATCACAATCGGTTGTGGAATTACGGATGAACGTTTTAATCCAAACATCGTCATCATTGTCCAGACTATCATCGGCAAACCGCCAATTAAAGGACAGAGCAGCATCGGCACCAGCATCAATAGCTTGGATCATCTCCGAGGTTACTTGGAATTTCACGCCGTATGCACCGCTATCCGGTTCTGCAGTATTACCATAATCTCCACCAATATATATCCTCAACTCGTTATCAATAGCAATTTGTTGTGCATCAATATTATTGGCACCATTGTACACTGTTGAGGTCCCCGCCCCACCACTTGAGTACCCATATGCACCATCCCAGGTGTCCCAGCCGTCATCTGCACCAGTAGGTCCAGGGGTATTTCCGGTGGACTGTAAACCAGAATCGAATTCGAGCCAGGGTGTTGTCGAATCCTCGGGGGCTTCCCAGAGATTGGGTAAATACGCACTTGTTTCTAAAGTACTACGGAAATAGAGATTAGCATAATTACCGCCAGGGGCGCCGATTATAATGTCTGTTCTACCATCATTATCTACATCTCCAGCTAATGATATTGAGTAACCAAAACCATCGCCAGGATTCTTACCGGTTAAGATTGTGTTTGCCATGGTAACGTATTCTTTGGTTAAAAACCGGCTTTTGCCACATACCAAAGCTACATGACCGCCGTCCAACTTTGGGGCGCCGATCAGCATATCCGAATAACCATCCTCGTCGATATCGCCAGGTCCTGCAACAGAGGCACCAAAACTACTGCCAGAGGCTCCTTGGATTATTGTATTTTTAATATTCGAAATTTTCATAGAAACATTATCGAAGAACGCCATCATTCCTTCTTTATCTCCAAAATTCCCATTGCCAAGATAACAGCCGAAGTCCCAATAGTATGATCCACTTTTGTCTATTAGATCCGAAATATCCCATTGGAAGCTACCGTAAAGTGGTCCCCAGGCAGGTTGACCCTGTGATTGAGAATGATAAAAAATGTATAGGCTATTATATATCAGCAAATCTCCCAAATAGGATCTACTACCAGAGGTGTTCCAGATTCTGGATCGGATCGTGGAGGCTTCCTCAGTACCAGCCGTACCGTAAATCTTTTCAGAATCCATTGCACCATAGTCGAATCCAATTGTGAGTGTTCCGTTACTCGAAATTATATTAAACATTTCAGTGGTAATGTTAAATTGAATACCCCATGCAGCGCTACCACCTGCACGATTGTTGCCTGTATTCTGATGATCAGTAGTATGGTTCCGACCTGCACAAACCTCTAGGGCACTACGATTGCTCCAGGTTAGACCATCCGCATCGGGTCTATCGGGTTCCCAGGGACCATAATTGGAGCCTACATCTCTAGTGTTTGAACCGCCATACAGATTTGTGGTATCGTGCCGGTGATCAATCCAGTCCCAGCCATCGTCACCTGCACCAAGACCCCATGTATTCGAATCGGTTATTCCATTATTGCAGCCTTCTTCAAATTTTATTACACCTTTAGAAGTCTCGTTATCATCCCAAATATCGGGGTATAAAATAATTATATCATTATACCCAAAAGAAATAACCGCTTGGTCCAAATTAGGCGCGCCAACGAGTACATCATCATGACCATCGTTATTGACATCACCAACCCCAGTTACGGCGGTTCCATAATTTCCATTATCAGATAATCCTTCCAATATTCTACCACTAGCATCTGTTGCTGTAGTAATTCCACTTGGAATACTACCTCCATATAAGATATAAGCACGCCCGCGACCGTTAAGTGCACCGGGTGCTCCAACAATCAGGTCGTTTAATCCATCGTTATTAATATCCCCGGCATCTGCAACATCCCAGCCAAATTGATTACCAAGTGCATCACCCCTGATGGTAACATCAGCTTCAGAGAGGTTAATGTCATTGAAGCCTGAACCGGAGGTGCCGTAGAAAATATAAACGGTTCCAACATCATCACCTGAGCCGCTGTTATACCACGGTGTACCTATAATTAGGTCCGGATAAGCATCATTGTTGAGTTTCATATAGGTCATATTCCAGCCGTACATAAGTTCATCCTGGTCCCCCGCACCGCCCCAGATATATTTAATAAATGAGTTATACGGCTGCCCTCGAGCGGGTCGTGCACCGGGAGTTGCACCGAAATTCATACCATACAGATTCATTAGTATTAAAACCATTACAATAAAAATTACCGATATTTTGCCCAAGAGTTTTAATTTCAAGATCTGCACTCTCCTTTTATAAATTACTATTTAAGAAATTTCCATTATACTTAATAAATTGGTTCAGATAGCCTCGTTACTTAGATCTTCAGATCAAATATCCTTAATATCTATGTTATTATGAAAAAGATGAAACGATATTGAAAAGTAATAACAATTTAGTCACAGATCCAATCTTCCTTTTTGAATAAATATTGTGGATAATAATTTATCCCTCTAATTTACGGTTATTTCGAATAAATTCCAAGTTAATATTTTTGATTGGCTATTAATAATAACAATTTATAACCTACACAATATAGAAATATATAAATCTTCCCTATATGTATGCATAATTGTTTCAAACAGGGTGTCTACGCTTCCTGTCGTTTTTGAACATTTGGATATGATCAAATATAAACATTTTGTGGAACACTTTTTAAATTGATTTTTAATACTTTCGTAAACTTAATTTATAATATCGAAAATAAAAGTTGAAAAAAATGTAAAATCCAAAAACTATTAGGAATAGAAAATAATCTCTATTACTGTTTAAAATAGGTTTTATTAAAAAAATCAAATCCCCAGCTCAATCCGTATTAAATCTGGTATTGTAATGAAAAAGATAAGAAGCGGCATTTTTGGATTAAATCCGCTATTAGACGGTGGTTTTAACGAAAACTCAACTAATATAATAATAGGTTCCCCGGGTACTGGTAAGACTACGTTCGCAACGCAGTTTATCAAGCGTGGCTTAGAGATGGAGCAATCATCAATTTTCATAAGTTTGGATGAGAACCAAGAGCAGATCATCCACGAAGCTAATGAACGTGGCTGGCCGGAGATTAATGATCATGTTAAAGAGGGTATGTTGTTATTCATTGATGCCTCCGGTAAAGAATTTACAACTTTTATTCGCGAAGAATTGCCCGAATTTGTTTCGAAATGGACTGGAGCCAGTGCGAGAATTGCCATTGACCCGTTAACCCCCGTGATCTGG
>CBFDAW010000272.1:0-5135 GCA_965602865.1 uncultured Thermoplasmata archaeon | reverse complement strand
ATCATACGCCCGAACAGTTATCGTATGATTACCATCACTTTGAGGAGGTAATATATACGGGCTCGTCTGTGCTAACAAGCCGCCGCTATCAATCTCTACTTCATAGCGCTCTATTCCGCTGGTATCGTCGGTGGTTTTAAATGCAATCTCCGGCCTGGAGTAATTTGTCCAGCCACACGGGTCGGCGGTGGGTGAAAAGGTATTTGGCTCGGTATTATCTATATCCAGATCAATAAGATCATACGCATATTTAACTCGGTAATTTACTCGGACCATTAATTGGTGTTTGCCATCGAAATGGTTCGTCGTGTTTATCAAAAAGTCCCACATTACCGTACCATTGGCAGAATTCCAGCCTCCGGAATCGGCCTGGAACTCAACATGACTAATATTGAGCGTCCCTGTTAATTTGATATTATCTATATAGGCGCCTTCAAGGTTTGATACCGACTGATCGGTTATGAAATTGAACCCGAGCCGTGTAGCAGTGGTGGGTACTAATACATTCGCCGCCTTCCAGCCACTACTGTAGCCTGAATGCGGATCAACGGAATGCCAAGCATTATTAGAATAATAAGTTGCATATAATTTATCATACGGATTCTCCGAGCTTAGCCAATAATCATAGGTCAGGCTCACCATATCATAACCACTTAAATTGACCTCTTGATAAATATATGCCGCCATATCATTATCGTAATTATGGCTCGTGGCATTGGTGGTGATTCGAACATCATCAATAAACATGTAGAAATCATTGGTTCCGTGATATCGAAACGCAATATACACTTCATCTTCTCCCGCCGCCGCGGATAGATCGAGCTTTTGTTTACCATAGGCGTTATCTGTCCATGTTTTTAAATTATAGAATGTTGGATATTCCGAACCATTGGAATATAACACCTGGGCAAATTCATCACCGTCCGAATGATTGTACGCCAGTAGAAATTCCAAGCCGAGGTAGGTATAACCGGATGCATCAAAACTTACATTCGTGTACAACCATTCTGTAATGTTAGTCGCTGGTCCGGCGAGCTTGCTGTCACACACCGCCCCGTAGTCGGAACCACCATATACGAAATCATAATCTGTGTTGGTAATAGCCCAGGCATGGTTATCCGGCCCTTCGCTATAATTGATCCACCCATCTGGTAATCCGCCGCCAGTATCAAAATCCTCCTCGAAAATAGGCTCGGATATTGCCGCACACCAGGCACTTTTAAATCCTGATTTTACACGATATGAGGTATTACCCCAATAATCATAACCCGAATCAGAATCAGAGTCGCCCAGTATCCAGTCACCTGGAAAGTCCGTCTCGAAATCTTCGAAGAGTAATGTTTCTGAAATTGAAGAATCAGCGGTTCCCGAGGATAAAACGTTGTCTTTATACCAACTACCTTCCGATGGTGTGTGGATCTTAACCTGATAACCAAAGATCGAGTTGTTTACCATACCCGGTGTTGTCGTCGGCACATCGGGTGACTCGGCGGATTTTAAGGTTGCCCCGGTAGATGGATAGCCGTTTGCGTAAAACTCAAGGTTGAATGACGATATTAATGCATTATTATTGGTGCCTGAATCGACCTTTAAATAAAATGTTTCCTTACCCACATCATCTTTGAACTTGGATATATCCATACACATAAAGGTTGGATAATCATGCGTACCACCGTCCAAGTATGGCTCTATCGTTTTATTCGAGACATCGAATTCACCAACACCAATGGTGATATCAGAATCTCGTGAACAAATACCGGTAAAGTTCCAGGTGGCAAGACATGATGGTTCGTAATCCACCAGATCATAAAACAAACATACAGGATAAAATAACTCTGCAAATGCCTTGTACGTAATCCAATAATATCCATACCCGTTCCAGGCAGAACCCCAGTTACTGCCCCAAGAATTTACTACTCTGAACGCCCCACGCTCACCATCGGTAACTCGAGAATCGTCATAACCAATGATAGTATTGGCATGGTTATAGCTCATTGTATTATATTCGGCGGCAGTGATCGTATCATCACCGGTGCCGAGACAGGTGGAATACTGATATGCATTAATTGCAAATGGTAATACATACCCATCACTAACCCATGACTTTATTATATCAATATTCTCAGGATAGGTATATTTGAAATTTCCGAACTTGTATTTCGGTGCCTCGCGCCAAGCAGCCTCGCTACCCCAGTTAAGGTAATCCGAATCGCTATACGGCATGGTAGCCCAGGTTACACCGCCTAGATCACTTAATATGTAAAAGTTCGTCCACGTGTGTGATCCGCCGACAACACCATGGTTTACTTTATTGAATGTCCATGCAGGGCTCATCAGGTGGTTGTTATTCCCTGCCGATGCTTGCGTCCAGCCATTATCCTTTGCCTGGAGATAGCCCGCCGTATAATATGTAGTTGCCCATGCGGCACACGAGCCCTGTGAGCCTTGGCTTCTGACGATTGGAAAATATGTTGATGTAGAATGATTTACATAGCCCGGGAGGTCCAAATTCATGGTACTTTCCACAACTTCGACGGTGCCGACCATAGCGTCCCATTCCTCCTCGGTGGGTGGTGCCAATCCTGTGCCTAAACCGTTGATTATTGGGTTATAGTTCAGTGTTGGATCCCATACACCAACTCTCTCTTTCAGTTCGATAACTTCTAATTTCGTCATTAAATGAGAACGATAATTACCGGCTCTTGTACTCGCTAGGGGTGTAAATTTAGTTTTATATTCAACCTTTTTTTTTGTCATGTCCGCACTGGAAGGTGACGCCGAAATAGTATGTGAATTAGTATCCTCCGTAGTAGTTACTATTTCGGTTTTTGCCTGCCGGTCGTTCTCGGCTACATCCGCGGCAATGGTGGAGAACATTAGCGTAAATACATTAAGTGTTATTATTACGACAATTAATAAGGATTTGACTTTATTCATTGTTTTCACTTTATAATTTATTACATAATATAATTCTTAATAGTATTTGTCATTCATTCTACTTCTATTTTTTTCATCATTTTATCTTATTTGTATCATTTTTTAGTTTTTTCATCGTTTCTAATTGCGATCTTCTCGTTTATTTCTCCTTCGAATTTTGATTGTTTGATATTCAATTTTGACTGAATAGATACTTGTGTTGGGTTCGTAGGCGCGGGTGGCATTGGCTGTCTTGGCGGCATTAGTGGCATTGGCGGTATTAGCGGTATTGGCGGTAGTGCGGAGGGTGATTGTGTTATTGTTGATCGTAAAGTAGGAGTTTTAGCCGGAGGTACTGGTTTTTTCTTTTTCGTAGTGAAAATGAAAAATATGACAACGAGTAAAATAATAATAATTATTATTATAATACCAAAGATAATAGCGGTCGTTTCAGCTTCGTTTTCTTTCGCCGGACCATTCTTATCAACATTCGGGGCATTTACCTCAATTTCAAATGATATTTCATTCTCATTTCCGGCAAGATCGGTGGCTTTGATAAAGATTGTGTGTGTCCCGTCACCAGTTCCTGTAAATGTATAGCTTGTTAGCTTGCCCACATTAATGTAATTGCCATTATTCATTTTAAGTTCGTAATAATCTATTCCCACCCCGTCATCGGTTCCTATCCAATAGCATTTCACCGTGGAACTCTCGATTGCAGCATCCAATGTTGGTTCCTCGAGCATGATTGACGGTTTTATTGTATCTATGCTAAAACTTACAGACTCCAAGATCGAATTTCCGGCATGGTCCAGACATCTTATTACCACCATGTGGTTTCCTTCAATAAAACCAGTAAATTGATGATCAGTATTTAAACCGACATTCATGAAAGCTTTATCACCCGACTTGATCTCAAAATAATCAATTCCCGAGCGAGTATCCGAACCCGCCCAAAGTACAGTTACATCTGAGGAAGTTAAATATGCGTTCATATCCGGGGCATCAATAGTTAGTAAAGGTTCTGCAATATCTATCTTAAAGGCGACTTGTGTGGAATTTTCATTAAAAGCTTTATCAACAACCGTTACCTTAATATTATGTTCACCCTCCGCCAGGCCTGTTAATGTATAAGAAAAATTAGTGCCCACAGATAATTCCGGTTCGTCATCTAATTGGATTAATATCTCCGATATCCCCGAGCAATCATCGGTGGAATTCCAAATGACATCAAATTCTGATACGTTTAGCCAGGCATCATAAATGGGATAAGTTATCACAAGATCAGGTTTGGTTTTATCAATAAAGACCTCTACGTTCCCCGCCCTGAAGTTTCCGGCAAAATCGAATGCACGTACCGTTATATCATGTGTGCCGTCACCCACCTCTGGCAAGATATACGGGCTGGCTTGCGGGGTAAAATCGCCGGAATCGATTTTCAGCTCATAATATTTCACACCGCTGGTTGCGTCCGTGGTTGAAAACGAAATTGCCGGTGAGCTGTTAGTCCAAGTTGCCGGGTCGGTGGTTGGAGTAAATGGTCCAGGGCGGGTAGTATCGATATATACATCAACAGTACCATCGATATGGTTACCTGCCTGGTCATACCCGCGGAGTGTTATATTATGTACGCCATCAGTTAACGATGGTAAGGTATATGGACTGGTTACTTCGAAAAATTCCTGAGATTCGATTTTCATCTCATAATGCTCAATACCGCTTAAATTATCCGTAGTTTCGAATGATATTACCGGCCGAGAATTACTGGTCCAGTTATCCGGCGTGGCTATTGGTTCGAATGGCTCAGGATTTGTAACATCAATGTATACATATACTGATCCTTTTCTGAAATTCTCCGCTTGATCATACACTCGAACGGTAACAAAATGGATCCCGTCGGTTTGAACCGGTAAAATATACGGGCTGGTCTGATTGGAAAAATTGCCGGAGTCGATCTTTACCATATAATGGTCCACACCACTAATGGAATCCGTGGTAGAAAACGTGATTTCTGGCTGTGAATCATTGGTCCACGCCCAGGGGTCGGCGGTGATCAATAATGGATTGGGTTTACTGGTGTCAATGAATATATCCACTGTCACATCCCGATGGTTACCCACAATGTCGTATGCCCGAACGGTAATCGTATGTGTACCCTCACTTTGTAGCGGTAGAGTATAAGGGCTTGTGTGGAGATCAAAATTACCATTATCGATTTT
>CBFDAW010000271.1:0-5162 GCA_965602865.1 uncultured Thermoplasmata archaeon | reverse complement strand
AATGCATGGCTATGGAAGGCCGATTTATCTCAATGTTCGCTATCCTTTCAAGAAGAATCCTCCTTTCATTCAGCACGATTACAACCCGGTAGGCTCCTACAGAACAGAATTTGAAGTGCCGGCCTGTTGGATTCAACGGCAGATCTTTATTCATTTTGATGGAGTCGAGTCGGCTTTCTATCTGTGGATTAATGGACAAAAGGTTGGATACAGTCAGGGAAGCCGGACACCCGCAGAGTTTAACATCACAGAATATATCCAGGACGGGAAGAATGTACTGGCTGTAGAGGTCTTTCGCTGGTCTGATGGATCGTATCTGGAGTGCCAGGATTTCTGGCGCCTCAGCGGTATTTTCCGCGATGTCTATTTGTTCTCCGTACCATCTATCCATATCCGCGATTTTGAGGTCAGCTGTGACCTGGATGAAGAGTATCAGGACGCAGTGTTGAAGGTTACAGCCAGAGTCCGCAATTACTCGGCTAAGGCCGTGAAGAACACGAAAGTGGAAGTCAGCCTTCTGGATGAAGAAAACAGTCCTGTGGGTTCTGAGATTTTACTGGAGGGCTCCAGTGTGTATATTGCCCCGGCTGCAGAAAGCATAGTGAAGATGAAGGCCGATGTATCCCATCCGCTGAAATGGTCCGCAGAGAAGCCTCATCTGTATACAGTGTTGTTAAAACTGAAGAACGAGAAAGGCGGGATTATCGATATGGAAAGCTGCAAGTTTGGCTTTCGAAAGGTTGAGATTAAGGAGGGGCAGCTTCTTCTCAACGGAGCGCCCATACTCATAAAGGGAGTGAACCGCCACGAGCATGATCCTGATACTGGGCATTCTGTTTCTCTGGACTCGATGGTCAAAGATATTCATCTGATGAAACAGTTTAACATCAATACTGTGAGAACAGCCCATTATCCGGACGATCCAAGGCAGGTCGCACGCGATACCGTTTACGTATATGGAACCGCCTGATATATTCTTGGAGACCGCCGGGACGATTCATTCCCACCCCTCGGGTAATAATCGGCCCTCGTCGGCGGACCTTCAGTTCTTTTCAAAGATGGGCGAAACTCATATTATAATCGGATATCCATACACTGACAGGACCTGGCAGGCGTATAATAGAGCCGGTGAACCTATTGAGTTAGAAGTTGTACGGCGAGTTAGGAACAGGTGACGATGAGTGGAGACGAGGTGTGAGGTGAGAGTACGCGAACGCCCTTTGGCCGTTCCCTTGGGGTGAGAGGGAAAGGATTGAGGTTTAGGGGAAAAACCTAATTCCAAAACTCAAAATCCAAAATTTGAGTTTGGGTTTTTGGATTTTCTTGGGATAGAATATTGTAAGTTTCATAAGTAATGATTTCTTAGAATTTTCTGGCAGGAAGATTTTTATTCTGCTAGAAAGTGAATTAATGAAAAATTTTCCGTATTTAAATTAAAAAAGTCCGACTATTCGCTCTCAATTCTCGGTGCTAACAGGTAATTTACTGAGCCATTCTCATTTGCAATAGAGAATTCTATCTTTACCGGAAAATCGGTACCGAGGTTCATAGTTATTGATTGTGAACTCTGGGCGGATTTAACCATATTAGCGAAATAATCCAGTGAAAACAAGCTTTTAACATTTTCTTTGCACTCTAAATGCTCCAATAGATCTTTTGATAGTTTAAGGTTAACCGCATCAGTATCGCCCTCTGATGATAACTCGAACCCTTCCGGTGATGCGGAAAGCGAGATATGATCAGATACCGCTTCAGAGGCTTTAATACCCTGGCTCAACTCCTGTGTGCTCACCACGACCTTTACGGGTAATGATAGGTTAGGAACCTTTGGTTCTGCCATCCCCGTGGTATCTACTAATGACATACTGCGAGTGATATTTGCAATTTTTAATATTAATTTATTCTTTTCCTCATCGTGGTTGATCGATATGATATCTGTTGGTTTAGCCAGTTTTAACACGTCTAGCATTTTCGTAATATCTACGCCAAGTTCGGTTTCGGTGGCTTTGAAATTCTCAAATCCCGCAGATTTTAAATTTAGGTCAATCATAGCCACATGTGCAGGATCAACTGCGCGTAGCGAAAGTCCATCTTCCATAATGTTGAACTTCGCCTCATCTACTAACGTTGATACAACGGTCAGGACTTCTTTTAGTATCTCTGATTTAACTTCGACTTGGAAAATAGCAATTCCTCCCCTAATTTCTATCACATTATCTGGTGAGTAAGGGTCGGTAATACCGTATAAAAATATATATTTTGCCCCATCTTATATGCTCGTTAATTCTAGAACATTGGTGGTTCTTCATATTCTCCAAAGACCTCTCGCATCACATCACAGATCTCACCAAGGGTTGCATACGCTTTTGCAGCATCTAAAATATACGGCATTAAATTCTCATCATTCTCTGCAGCTTTTCGTAATCTCTCCGTTGTTTTATCAAACTTGTTTTGATCCCTATTTTTGCGTAGTTCTTTTAATCTGTTAATCTGCCGTTTCTCTCCCTTGGGGTCCATTCTAAGTAATGGTATCGTCAATTTCTCGCCTTTTAGACTATAATCATTAACACCAACGATCACGCGCTCCTTTTTCTCGATCTCCTTTTGATATCGATATGCAGCATCCGCTATCTCCTTTTGGAAAAAACCTTTCTCGATGGCAGAAAGCACACCGCCTAACGAGGCGATACGGTCAAAGTATTTGTAGGTCTCTTCCTCCATTTGATCGGTTAAGGTCTCCACGAAATACGAGCCACCCAGCGGGTCGATTGTATTAACTATACCGCTCTCATGAGCTAAAATCTGCTGTGTGCGTAATGCAATTCGCACCGCCTTATCTGATGGCAGCGCCCACGCTTCATCCATGGAGTTTGTATGCAGTGATTGAGTACCGCCAAGAACCGCCGCAAGTGCTTGGATGGTGGTGCGTACGATATTAATGTCTGGCTGCTGGGCAGTCAATGAGCACCCCGCGGTCTGAGTGTGAAACCTCAGCCACCACGAACGCGGTTTTTTTGCGCCAAAGCGTTCTTTCATCTCACACGCCCAGATCCTGCGAGCTGCACGATATTTGGCAATTTCTTCGAACAGATCATTATGTGCATTGAAGAAAAACGAGAGCCGCGGTGCAAATGCATCAATATCCAAACCGCGATCTATTGCACCCTGGACATACGCTAAACCATCCGCTAATGTAAACGCCAGCTCCTGGACCGCGGTGGAACCAGCCTCACGAATGTGATACCCACTTATACTTATGGTATTCCACATCGGCACATGTTTAAAACCGTATTCGAAAGTATCGATAATCAACCGCATCGACGGTTGGGGTGGGTAGATCCAGGATTTTTGGGCAATATATTCCTTTAATATATCATTTTGTATAGTTCCGCCAATTAGGTCTTTTGAAATACCCCGTTTTTCGGCATTTGCGATGTAAAACGCCCATAGCACGGGTGCAGGACCATTAATTGTCATAGACGTAGTGATCTTATCTACTGGAATACCATCAAGTAGGATCTCCATATCCTTTAATGATGATACCGCAACCCCGCACTTTCCGAATTCGCCTTCTGCTAATGGATGGTCGGTATCTCGACCATATAATGTAGGATAATCAAATGCTATACTGAGACCAGTTTCACCATGCTCGAGTAGATACTTATAACGTTCATTTGACTCCTCAGCACTGCCGAAACCCGAGAACATGCGCATGGTCCAATAACGACCACGGTACATAGTGGGATGTACACCTCGTGTGAATGGATACTCACCGGGAAAGCCCAGTTTATCTACGTAATTGAATTCCCTCAGGTCTGCAGGTTGAAATAATCGTTTAATTGGTACACTTGAGGTTGTTATGAATTCTTGTTTACGCTCTGGGTTTTTTTCTATGACCTTTTTTAAAGTCTCTGATTCCCAGCGATAATATTTATTATTAATCTTAGCAAGTTCGTCATCTTTCTCCATATGTCAACCACCTAGATATTGTGAAAAATATATAATAATCTAAAGGTTAATGCTCGATCCCATCTCGTGCTAGAATACCGCGTAAAAGCGGGTGTTTTACCTCCTGCATATCTGTGACTAAATCTGCAAGCTCTATTATTTTCGGATGCGCATATCGTCCTGTTAAGATCAACTCAACATTCTTAGGTTTATTCTTTATTATCTCAAGTACATCCTTGAATTCGACCAAATGCCAATCTAATGCTACATTTATCTCATCGAGGATTACTATATCATAATTACCTTTGTTTATAATTTCCCGTGCACGAGCCAGTGCCTTATGCGCAAATTCTATATCAATCTTAGCAGGATTTTTGCGATCCACAAAATCGCGGCGACCGAACTGTTCAATGACAAAACCATCTAGCTTCTGAACCGAAATTATCTCCCCATATTCTATATCGCCTTTCATGAACTGTATCATATAGATCTTAAATCCTTTACCCAGTGCACGCAATCCAAGCCCTAACGCTGCCGTGGTCTTACCTTTCCCCGTACCTGTGTATACCTGTACCAACCCTAATCCACGCGAACTTGGTTTTATTGACATATTTAACCTTACCTTTTTTCCTAAAATAACAGATTTAAATTTGTAATCCCCTTGGTATACGAACACGAATGTGAACTGGTTATTTAATTTTTATCCCAATATACATGATATCCCGACATACTCTGTAATTTATTTATTAAGTATTGATCGACCAAAACAATTATTAATTTTTAAATCATACTAAACAACTCCTATCCTGGAGCTTATTCGATGTTTAAGACAGAAAATAATAATAATTTAGCTAATCCGTCCACAGCCTTCGAGTATCCACAAAAACTTACTGCACGCCTTAAGGAGCTTAAATATTCATTTCCCTCTAATCAAGAGTTACCTGAATTAACTGATGATATGTTATTTCGTGCAGCGCATCCAAAAAAGATCGGGATATTTAGTTCCGGGGGATTAAGCAATCAAATTGTAGATAATATTCGTGCTAAATATTTAAATGAGTTCCAGGAAAGTGATTTTGAAATATTTTTGGAGACATTCGATCGTTCTATAGTCCCAAGTAGAGCCGTGGATTCTTCTCCACAAGAGTCAACCTCCCAAGAAAAGGATAACCATTTACATAATGATACACACACTACAATTTCAGCACCTGGAC
>CBFDAW010000270.1:0-5164 GCA_965602865.1 uncultured Thermoplasmata archaeon | reverse complement strand
TATTAGAGAAATTTGCAGCTTTGATGGTGATAACGTTATTCGTTTTGGTTGTGGCGGCGGGTGCCATGGCGGGTGGTATAGAATCGGTAGGTGAGAGTCATAACCTTGATTCGTATACCGTGTTTCTAGCAATTATCGGTTCATTACCTATGTTATTAGTGATCATGGCCTTCGGTTTTCTGGTCTCTGTTCAGTTCAGAAGCACTCGCATAGCTATGGGCCTAGCATTTCTATTCGTAATGGTGGAATTCATTCTTTATACGGTGGCCCAGCTGGTTAGTGGCTTGGAAGGTGTAAAATACGCCACAATTATGCATTATTGGGATTATAACACTGTAATGTATGACGGGTTATTCAAAACTGCTGATTTCATTGGTTTATTTATGGTTACGGGGATAATTCTATTAATGGCAATTTATGTGTTTAAAAAGAAAGACATTCCCGCATAATGTCATTTGGATGAATTAAATAGGACATAGGTTACCTTCCATCTATCAACTTCCACCTTTTTTAGTTTTCTACTCTTAAGCATATAAATAATTCACATTTTTTTCCTGATAAATTCCAAATTTATATTATACAATGTTGCTATTCGGAAATGGTGATAAATTGGTCAATGAAGTACGAGCAAGTCATATTTTGGTGAACACAAAGCAGGAGGCAAATAACCTAATGAACCAACTTCGCTCCGGTGCGAGTTTCGAGCAGCTGGCACAAAAACATTCGCAGTGCCCGTCCGGGAAAAACGGCGGTGATCTTGGGTTTTTCGGTAAAGGCAAAATGGTTCCCGCATTCGAAACCGCTGCTTTCAATATGGAGATTGGTCAGGTGTCGCAACCCATTCAAACGCAGTTTGGATATCATCTGATTAAGGTGACGGGGAAAAGATAGATTAGATGAATTAATGCTTGTATTAAACCCCAAATACAGAATGTTTGCAATCTTGGTCTATCCCGGGCTCATGTGTCTGTTCGGATACCGTATATGGTCGCAGCCTGCAATGTTCGGGTTGCGCTTTTAATATCTCACACACTCCCGTGTCTTTTTTATAAAACACACAACTGCCATCACTCCATCTGCGGAGGAATTTTACAACATCTCCTTCATTCACAAAATACGCATTAAAATAGCCAAGCTTTATTGTGCTGTTTACATCAGAATTAGAAAGTTACTCAACCACCTTTTTTTCTTGCTTCGATGATATGTATCAATGGTGGCACTACTATTACCGATGAAATAAAAGCAAAGATCACCATTAAACCTGAAAAGAGTCCAAAGGAAAAGAACATGGGCATCGGGGCAAATAACAACATAAAGAAACCGAAGGTGGTTGTTAACGCTGAGAATAACAACGCCGCACCGGAATTCGAGATAGTTTTATGCATTGCATCTTGAAAGCTCTTATCTTCAGCTTTTTCTTTCCTGAATCTATCGCAAACATGTATGGAATAATCCACACCAACTCCAATGGACATGGCGCCGATTGTTGCTGTTACTATATTTAAACTATAACCCGCATAAAACATCGAGCCGTATAACCAAATTGATATTAAAATTACGGGTAATATAGCAATCATGGAAAATGCCAATCTTCTAAAAACAGCCGCGATTACTATAAAACAAGCAATAATCGAAATAATAATAGAATATAGCATACTGTTCGAAATTGCTGTTAGCTGTTCATACCGTTGTGGTCCTGAGCCAGTTACTACTACTTCTGCCTCGCCCGTGTCTTCAATAATCTGTGCATCGTCTTGTATATTATCCATACCTTCCTTTATTGAGTCCAATGACCCTGACCCAGATACTCCGATTGACATGACCGTTTTATCAAAACTTGCTTCTTTTTCATTGTAGTGTAAGATTTCTTTTATTGAATCCGCTCTATAGATCTGAGTTACATTATCATTTACAAAAATGAAAAGACCAACAGTGGTTGCTTGTGTTAATATTACCTGGATCTGAGATTTCTCATCCGGTATATTATCATTATCTACATCGGTAATAATAATATTATTTCCACCAACCAGATTATTTACACCTAGATTTTCCGTAAAATTCTGTACTAATTCAGATATATCCAAAGAATAAAATGTAGCATACCCACGACTCTCAAAGCGTTCTCGTGAAGTGTCAACGGCTTTTACTACATCCGGTTCTGCGATATCTCCCTCAATCAATAAAATATTAGGTTCTCCACCTTTGGGAAAGTGTTCCGTATAAATATCTAAGCCAACAACAAAATCTGACTCAGGATTAAAGAATTCCTCCAAGACAAAGTCGGTGCCCAAATTAGATGCCCCATAACCCAAGGGAACAACCAATAAAATTATCACGATAATGATCACATAAGGATAAGAAATACTTTTGAAGGTTAATTTCGATAAGCCAATACCCAACCTATTCTTTGAAATCTTTTTCGATTTGGATTTTTCTGGTTTGGAATTATCTTTATTTTGATATGGAATATCCCTATTTGCCGAGCGCTCAAAAGCAAGCCTTAATGACGGTACGAAAAAACCCATGATCACAAACGTCCAAACAATTGCCAAACCTGCTTCAATGCCCCAATCCCTTAATGCCGGGATGGTGGAGAACACATTCGAAAAAAATGCAATAAAGGTTGTGATCATTGCCAATGCAAGCGTGCCTGTTAATTTTAAAATCATATTTCCTAAGCCCTCGCGCGGCGTTCTACCGTCGAGTAATTCTTCATCATATCGTTTCATAGAATGTATTGCATAATCTATACCTAATGCCATTATTAGAATTGGAAGAAATGCTGTGAACTGAGTTTCTGCAAGGTTCATTAATCGAGCCGTGCCAAGCATCCAAATCACAACCACCGGTAAACCTATGGTGGCTGCAATAAACGATTTAAAATTATGTTTAAAAGTAATTGCGAGTATTATGATAATAATAATAAAAACAAATATTGTAAATGGGCCGCTTTCTTCAATTTCACGATTTATCTCATCATTTACTCCTACCCCAATACCATATACATTACAGGTTTCAATATTATCCTTTAGAATTTTCATTACATGTAAGTCGAATTCTTCGAAATATTGTTTATCCTTCTCACCCTCATCGTATGTGTAGTTAATTTCTAAAAGATTATTATCTACACCGATAAATAGCATAATAACTGAAGCTTTCCATTGACCGTTCTCCTTTTTTAATTCCGCCGATGTCATTTCTTTATAAACATAAGTACCCGATACATCAGTAAATTGAAATAAATCGTTCAGGATAAAGTTCAAATCATCCTCGGTTGCGTTGGCGAGATCATTACCCATATTCGTAGGATTGTGATAACCAATTTGAAAACCATATGGAGATCTACCATCCATTATTAATTCAGCGGAATCGGAGATTATATTTATTGATGATGTATTTACCAACAGGTCAACATCGAAGTATTCAAGAAGCATTGGCTCTATGATTTCATCATTAGATACTTTATCCAAAGCATCAGAAATATCACGGAATTCTTTTATATTCAAAACATTTCCATCCTTTGCCTCTATTACTATGGGTATACCATGTATCGAGGGGCGGAAATTATCTTCGTATCGATTCCAGGCACGGTAAATCTCTGTATCAGAATTCATTGCCTCCGCCGATGTATTTTGTTCAACAGTCACTAGTACCATTATAAAAAAAACAGTCAGTATTAAAATCACCGCAATAATAACGCCAAACCGTTTTGAAATAAATTTCGCTACTCTTTCTAAAATGGATGTTTGCATAGCAATCCCCCCTTTATTTATCCAGTAAATTGAAATTTGAAAGATATAAGCAAATCCGAAGACACTATGATATTTAATATTTTACCTTCTTATCCTTACATCTTCCCTTTTACCATATGCGAGAAATCAAACCCACGCAAAAAATGTGATGTTTTTAAGTATTCTTCAGTAAGAAGTTTTGCGGTATTTTTATCAATACCATTTGAGATCAATTCTTTTTTAAAGATTTTACCTGCTTTTTTGGCTTTGCGTTTGAAACCTAGATATACCAATCCAAGCTTAAATGCTAAGGGAATAATGTGTGGGGCAGTTTTGAATGCAATTTCTCGTGGGGAACGAATTTTATCCTTTTTACTTTTCTTTGATTCGTTTTCGGATTTTCCTTCCAACATGTTTACCAACCTCATCACTGAAATCGTGTTCATAGTCATGCTCATGCTCATATTCATGTCCATGACCTTCGGCGAATTTACCAAACGCGTTTCCAATACTCAATGTAGACATATATTGCCGTGTTAGCTCGAAGATCTGGTCATCTGACATGCCAGTACCTTTTAATTCTTTGTAGAACACCGCAGCTGCTTTGCCGAATTTTTTCGCCTGGTCGACACCATATAATGCGTCACTTAATTTTTTTAATAGATCTGGTACTCTGTCAGAGACTACATTTAATATTTCTTTTATCTTTTCAGGATCGGGCATACCTTCATGTCGGGCCATTTTTTACACCTTCTTCAATTTTTTTCGATATTGCATTTTTATTTTATAATATATGTATGGGTGGTCACTTTATTTATTAAATCCGAGCACAAATGACCACTTCTTGAGCAATTCTTCTGAAATAGAATATTCAACAGATTTTTTTAACTTCTTCTTTATTACAAAACCTTTTTTTTCAAGTATTGCCAGCTTCTCCCGCACGATCCGTCGTGACGCCGAGCCGCGCCGGACTCGTAAAACCTCGGTAACTTGTGAAATATTTTGACCATTTTTTTCAAAGAGTATATTTATTATTTCTTTACTAATCGGATCCTTTATACCTGGCACTATTTTGTCGGGCGAAACACCGCCGTATTTCATGAAGAGATCAATGAATTTGTAATACCCTTTTGCAGCATTGTGCATCTGGCGTAACGGCTCCTTGAGCTCTGAGATTATTTGTTCTAACTCGCCGATGCGAAAATTTAGCTCTTTGACTTCTTTTCGCAAGTCCTCTTTATCTTTATTGTTCATACCTTCAGCTTCTTTGTCCCCGTCATCCTCTTCGGCGTATTCGACCTCATGGGCTCCAGGTTTCGCGACCATGGGCGATATAATGTAATTTAATGCTAAATATGTTTGGATAAAACCACAATAGTAATTACTTTTCAAATTTGCCTATATATTCCGATTTTTTTGTTAAATATTCAGTT
>CBFDAW010000269.1:0-5175 GCA_965602865.1 uncultured Thermoplasmata archaeon | reverse complement strand
ATTTCGATCAGACATTATTTAATGATACGAAATCTCAGGTAGGTTACCGAACCACGGTGGAGATAGAATTCGTAGAAGAGATAGACCCGAAGCTGATCGACAATGCACCATACGACCCGTACATGTACGATAAAAATATAGACGAATATACGCATGTTGCCACGCTGCAGGAGATCTCGTATGTAGATGCCGAGGACACGGATCCGTTCATAGGAGGCAAGGATGTACCGCTGATACTGGTGATCGATAATGTAAGCTGGGTCCCGCCGGACGATCAGGAGCAGGTCTGGAACAAGTATAACAAGTTCGATGACTGGGTGTACAGCGATTTCATATCATATATAGACTGGTATAATCTATAAAGGTCGAACTAAATAATAAAAAAAAAAAGAGGACATTGCAGGTTCGATAATTTGACATATTTGTCTTCCCCAAGGAAATATGGTAAAATTTTGCAATGTCCTCATCATTTATTATCAAAAAACGATTATTTTTTCACAGCGAGATCCTCACAATCGATAGGCTCGAGGAATATGAAAATAAAAGCTTACGATAAAAAAATTAATACTAACCCACTGAATTTTTGGGTCCTAACCTCCCCTGAAATAGGCACATAATAGGACATTTTATGTATCTTTCAATCGTAAATCCCACATAAATTTAACTATTACCGCCAACTAGCATTGTAATTATTTATACTAATGCCCATCGATAGTCAAGTTTTTTAATAAATGGATAAGTTTATAAACCTGCTGCCCATCGTGGGCGGCATGAGCTATGTAAGAAATAAACCCAGGAAATTGAAGTCAGGAGAAACAGTGGATTACTACTATCTAGTTGAGAGTCAATGGAAAGATGGAAAGTCCCATCAAAAGGTCATAAAGTATCTTGGAACATCTCCAGATCAACACGAATTAACCATTGACCCTAAACTTACTGGACAACTAGCCCAAGCATTGATTGCATCTGGCATTTCTGGTAAACAATTAAGGGATTTACTTGAAAAATTGGGATTCTCTATGCCGTCTGATGACGTTAATGAGGTAAGCCTGATTTATTCCCCCCCTAAGAAGATTCTCAGACTTCGAATCAGATGTGCCAAAAAAGGTAAGACTGGAACCAGAAGAAAGTAGTTGTAAACAATGCAATGCAACACTGAATATACGTAACACTAGAACTAGAATGATCGTGACTAAAAAAGGATATCAAGAGGTCACTGAGGTCACAAAAAAATGTATAAAACATCCCGAAGAGGTAGTTCGACCTCTAACGAAGTTGACACCGACAAAGAGCAAATACGGCTTTGATGTCCTCGCGGATATTGGGATACTACGATATAGGGAACATAGGCAGGTAAGTGAAATACACTATAAATATAAGAAAATGGGAATAAAAATCCCTGAGAAATCCATTGAAACCCTATGTCAACGTTTTCTTCTATATGTCGTAGCTGTGCATGTTGAGAGCTTTCCCGAATTTGCAATACTTATTGAAAAGCAAGGGGGTTGTGTGATCCATGTTGACGTAACTACAACAAAGGGTAATCCTGGGATTCTCCTAGTGAAAGACAATTGGAGCGGGATCAGGTTGCTCGCTGCGTCGATCCCTAGTGAAAGCAGTGAGCATATGAAACCTTATTTGAAAGAAATTCTACACCATATTGGGATGCCTATTGCCGCTATCCGAGATATGGGAAGTGGTGTGGAAGCAGCCATAGCTGAGGTGTTTCCGGGCATCTACGTAATATCCTGTTATTACCATTTTCTTCGGGCAATAGGACATCGCCTGTTCGATAAGATATATCCAGGTTTTAAGGGTCGTATGAACCGGACGGGGGTTAAGAAAAAGCTACGAACGCTGCGAAAACAAATCAAGACGCGGAAGATGACAAATGATAGAGAAAAAACACTCGAATTGCTTGATTATCTATTGAAATATACAAAAGATGGGAATGGTATTTCATATCCATTTTCATTATCGACCGTAGATCTCTATCGCCGGTATGAAAACATACGACCCTCGGTTCGAACAGCAATCCTAGATAATGTAAAAAATAATGTCAGTTCACCCTGTCTGAGCCGGCTTGAGAATGCTTTGAACCTTCTCAAACCACCACCTGCAGTACAAGGCAGAATACATACAGAATATCTCAAGCTAGAAAAACGGTGGAAGTGGTTCAAGAGGATACGTAAGGCACTTCGATATCGAAATGGACCTGTTCCATTGAACACCGAAGGATTTCTGTCCGATAAAAAACTGGAGAAAGGGCGTAAAATGATTGACAAATTGCTAGCTAAAATAGATAGGTTCATTAAAAAGGGCGGATTCGAAAAAGATAGATTATTCAAGAAGGCACTTCGGGGAATATCAGAATTGATTAAAAAACGCAGAGAAGAGCTCTTTGTGCCAACCGTTACTGTTAATGTCAATGGAAAGCAAAAAGTAAGGAAATTGCCCAGAACTAACAACTCTGCTGAGCAAGACTTCAGAAGTTATCGACGACATGGAAGACGCATTCGAGGTGATAGTGATGTGGAACGGTCTATTCAAAGAGATGGCGTGGGCCTAGCTATTATGAAAAACTTTGAGATAAAATCGTATGTGCAGACTGTTTATGAGAGCATGGAGAATATGGTAACTCGATTTGCAGAGGTTACTCCTGAAAATCTGGAAAAGGCAAAAATATTATTCAAACAGTAGATGTGAATTAGACTTCACAACGCTTGATGGCGGTAATAGAAATTTAATTGCCAAGTGTACCAAAACATTTAAGGCTCGTAATAAAAGCGTACCAAAATCTATTTTTAAGGAATAATACTATTTTATATACTATATCAAAAATAAAAATAGGGAAACCTAAAGTAAGAATAATTTGGAGGAGGCAATATATGTTGAATATTATGGGGAAGCCTAGACTAGTGAAATTATTTTTGGCAGTGCTTGTTGCATTTATCATGGCAACAGGCGCATTTGTCGGTGCAGCTGATAAGACTGTAAATAATAATGAACTCGATGATGAGTCATTCGCAATGGGTGAACTTCCGGAAGCGGAATACACATGGGAACCTGAGATAGAACCGGATCCTGACCAAGCCGATAATATCGAACTTAAAGAAATTATCGATGCGACTCCAGAGGAAATTAAGCCGTTAATACCAGAAAACCCTGAAGAAGAAAGCCATGCAGATATTGAGAATGATGATGAAACTTATTCAGGTACTGATGTTGAACTGGTACCTTATACCACCGATTTTGAAGTAACGAGCTTTCAAGAAAATGAAAACATCCATATTGAGATGGAAAGGAACGATTTAACCGATGCATTGGCGTATATAACAGATAAAGAAAGTATAACCCCAAGACAAGATGACACTATGGAATCTATTAATTTATCATCAATTTTGTCTACGCGTGCGACGAGTAAACTGAACTTGGTCTTTGGCGCCGATAGTAATAAATACCCAGGTCAAGGGTTAGGTCGTATATATAATAGAAGTATTTCACAGTATAGATCATATAGTTTTTATAATATGTATACCTATGCCAGACCACCAACATCCACATCCTCCAGGTATCGCGGTTGGGCGGTGTATGACCTTAATGATCTAAAACAGCTCAACAATGTGAAGATCACATCAGGTGCGATCTGGTATCGTAGCGATAATAGATATAATGCTATTCAATTGGATTTCTGGACCATGAACTCGATACCTTATGACACCGGTGCTTATGCACCCATAGCGAAGACGTGGTACGACGAGATCGGTGGTACTGGGTCAATCTCTCTTGGTAACCTTACATGGACTACGCAAAGCGATTCAAGCAATCATGATGAGTTCGTCACCATCCCCGCAGGCGGTATCGCCGAGCTCAATAATCGTTTAAGCAGTTCAAAATATGATTTTGTGATTGGTTCGAATGTCTCGAAGATTTATGGTACAATGAGTTACGGTTATGTTTATCCTTACGATGTGCGTTTGATGCTAAATATTACATACACATCACCACCTGCGGACACCGGCGAGATCGCAATTGGCGATGAGCTAAGTGGTTATGTACGCTCAACATATATGTATGATATCGGTCGTATTTACACACGCAGCGGTTATAATGCATTTGCCACCTGGGATATGTCAACGATTAAAGCGGCGATCCCTGACAAGGGCGTCGAGGATCTACCGATTGTACCCACAGGCGTCAGCCTTCGATTGAACCATCCTTATTCAACTTGTACTTTAAACGACATGATTATTTACCATATGAAAAACAATCCCAAAGATTATCTCTCATCACCTTCCACGGTTTATAATGATTGTGGAGATGGTACCGAGTATGTCAAGCTCGTAGATCCAACTAGTTATTCAACGCCGCAAGAGTTCGAGTGGGACCTGGGCGCAGATGCGCTTAAAGATTTCAAATCCGCCTGGGAGGGGAGCCAAAATTTCTTCGCCCTCGGTTTCAGCAGAACAGTAAATTATGCATATTATTTGAGCAGTGCAAAATTAGTTGTCAAATGGAAGGTTCAGTACCCACCGAGGCGAATCCCCCAGCTGGGCTCGGATAACCCCGAGTATGCCGGTGACGCAATGGGGTATTCTTACAAAATGAGTAGTACATCATATTCCAGTATTGCTTCTTATTATACTAATCCACTACTATCACCTTCGATAGAATACCGTGGTTGGGTAGTGTTCGACCTTCAGGATTTGTTACAGTGGGAAGGCGTGAAGGTCAAGGAAGCAAAGTTATTAATTCACAACTGGAAAATGTATAATATCAAAGTAATGAATTTCACGGCATTAAAGCAAACACCATATGGCACTATTGGAACCACGGATGCACAAACCATCTTCACGGAATCGGGACCGAGCGGTACTTTGATCGGACAGTATTCCACCTCGAGCCTCGTGGATACTACACCAGCGACAAAGGAAGTAACACTGAACAGTGCGGCGGTGACCGCAATTTCTAACAAGCTGAAAGGTTCGCCAACATATTACACATTTGCGGTAGGTATCTATGTCAGTGAACTACATCCCGGCTACTTCACCGGTAACGCCTACTGGTCGGATATACGATTATCGGTGGGGTTTGAGTTCAGCGATGAGCTGCAACCCACAGAGAAAGGCAAGGGCTTAGCGTTGGGTGATGACTGGTCAGGCAATGTTGAGAAGT
>CBFDAW010000268.1:0-5184 GCA_965602865.1 uncultured Thermoplasmata archaeon | reverse complement strand
TCTACGTACCCTTTTAATGCGTCCTTTTTTGATAAATGGATATAAATATTGTTTATATAGATATTTATAATCTCGCCCCAGTTGATCCCGACTGAAATCTTCAAGATCCCTAGTGACCACGATTCCCTTCGAAATTATATATTTATTAACATCCTCAGAAATTGTCATAATATCCCTTTAAGCTTTTCAAATATAATATCCATGAATGTAGGATATAGTGATTGCAATTATTTAATGTTTCTATTTTTGAGATCTACAATCAATATATCCCTGAAAAAAGGATATAACGATTACAAAGCTTATGTTTTTTTGATATAAATGAATTAATGCGTTATTGGCATATAAATCGTTGATTTTATTCTAAACACAACCTAATCTTGGAGGAGGTACGGTGGCATCCGAGTGGTTTAAGATTAAAGGAACATACTACTTGAAACATGACCAGCACATGGTATCATTGCTCAGCAATCTTATAGTAATCAATCCCAAATTCCGCGCTAAAGTGCTGGTGGGCGAGATCGCAGTCGAGTGCGAGCAGATCATTAGGAAGATATGTTCGGAGCTGGATTACCGCATTATCAAAATGTCGGTGGGCCCGGATCATGTACATATTTTTCTTATGTACCCGCCGAAGCGCTCGATGAGCTTCATTACCAAGAGGATCAAGGGTGTGTCCAGCAAACATCTTTGGGATAAGTTCCCGGAACTGAAGAAGTGGTGCCCGAAACACCTGTGGTCGCCCGGGACATTCCACGGCAGCGTGCGGCACGGGTTCTCGGTGGTCGAAAAGTATATAGAGAACCAACGGGATTATGAGTTGAGGCAAAGGGGACACAAGAAATATTCAAATCCCGCACACACCTAACATGCCTTGCACATATGTGCATGATATAGTAGCTTATTTATGCATATATATAGCTTAATTAATGCAAATGACTAAAAAGGGTATATCAACGATCAGCCAACACCCTTTTTTAGGACGGTGGTCGTTTAATAACAACGAGTTGGGGAGAGATTTGTTGGGAAAATTTATATACACAGGCATGCTTATTATGGAATGATGAAACCTGATTTTAAACAAAAAGCTGTTGAAGAATTTACCAAATCAAATCGTAATAAATATGGAAAGAAGATAAAGGAAATAATTTTATACGGATCAATGACAAGAAAGGATGGTGTTATTGTTGGATGAAGTGGATGCTTTATTAAATAAAGCATATCAAAGACTTCAAGCGGCAAAAGAGCTCTTTTAAATGAAATATTATGATGATTGTGTAAATAGAGCCTATTATTCTATGGTCTCGGCTGCAATTGCAGCATTACGATTTAAAGAAATTACAACAAAAACACATAAAGGATTACATAATAAGTTCTCTGAAATCTTTATCAAATCTGTAGAAATCGAAACGAAACTTGGAAGACAATTCCGTTATGCTGAAGATCTTAGGAATAAAGTTGATTATGACTCATTTGAGACCATATCAGAAGAACAAGCAGAGCTTATTCTTGAAGATGCTGAAGCTTTCAGTGATACTGTAGATAAATTAATTAAATCATAGAATTGTAAATAATATCTATTTGATATTTTTATAAAGTCCAATTAATGGGAAGCTTTACCTGGATTGCGCCACTTTACTTATAATACAAAAGATTATACGATAAAATGCAGATAAGGTGCGATATTAAAGAGATATATGATAAATAATTTAGATAAGAACCATTAGCGGACATTGTAAAGTGACAGAACCAATAAACTTGAAGGACAAAAAATGCGAGATAAACGATTTATAGCAGAACATCGTGGCGGACCTCTAAAAAAAGAGCAACACCGACAATTAATTAAATGGGCTTGCGACTGTGCTGAAAATGTATTACCACTCTTCGGTGAAGAAATAGATGAACGACTGAAAAATGCTATAGTAGTTGCTAAAGAATGGGAAAAAGGTAACGCTTCGGTAGGTGTCGTAAGAAATGCATCATTGGATGCAATTACGGTAGCAAACGAATCTTCAAATCCGACTTCAATAGCGGTGGCTCGTTCCGTTGGACACGCTGTTGCTACGGCTCATATGGCTGACCATTCATTAGGAGCAGTGTTGTATGCTTTGAAAGCCGTGAAAAATGCAGGTAAATCAATAGATGCCGAAAGAAAATGGCAAAATGAACAATTGCCCTTAGAAATTATGGAGCTTGTCCTAACTGCAAGGAGTAAGAAAGAGAATGACTTAAAAATATAACAAAACTGATGGACAAAAAAGAACAACGAACCGCTAACATACGTTATGTTCCTAATATATGTCAGATGAATATTGTAACTCATTCCGTATTACTACCCATAAACCCAAAATCCAATTGCCCCCTCCAATCATCACCCAGTATGCCCTTCCTGGCATCTGATGTAGTTCTCGGCCACTTCGAACCCTTGAGCAACCGAACCATGATAATTCGATAATAATTCTTGAACTTCTTAGCAATAACACTGGGTGATAATTTAGGTGGATAAACATAAAAGGTATGAACATGCTCAGGATTTACTGCCATACGAATTATTCTAACATTTAGATCACGGGCGATTTCCCGTATAATGCAAAACTTAAATTAATAAAACTTTTTTATCCTAAAAATCATCATGGTTTTGATAGTATGACGTTAAATGTGCATCAGGTCTGCGGCATTGGCTACGATTCCAATGTCTATCTATTGATAAGTGAAAAACCGATTCTAATCGATACGGGTACGGGTATGCATAACCAAAGAACCCTAAGCAACCTGAATAAGTATGGAACTTCAGAGAAGCTTACCAAGATCGTCCTAACCCATAACCATGCGGATCACAGCGGCGGTGCCGCAGAACTCAGCGCCGAGCTCGGTATTAAGGTCTACGCTCATGAATTGGACGGTAAACCGCTGATCGAGGGAGATGGTGAAGCTACTGGGGCAATAATGTTCGGTTTCACGCAGCAGAAAATCGAGCTACAATTCTTAAACGATGGTGATATTATCGATTGCGGCGATGTCGAGCTTAAGGTCATCCATACACCCGGGCACAGCATGGGGAGCATCTCGTTGTACGACGAGTGCACGCGGTCATTGTTCTGCGGCGATGTGGTGTTCATGGACGGTGGTGTGGGACGCTGGGACCTACCCGGCGGAAATTATCAACAATTAGTCAAGAGTTTTGAAAAAATATTGAAACTGGATATAGAAAATTTTTATCCCGGGCACGGACCAAGTAATGAAGGCAAAGCTAAGAAATATATCCAATTAAGCTATAAATATCTTAAAAGCTGTGAAGCATTTACCGATTACTGATTTTAACTGCCAGTTAATTATATATACGATTATTAGAAGTAAAAATTAATCCGGCATCAGGTCCTCGCCGCCTTCGAATATCTGCTGAATAAAATTATATATGCCCTCCAGACCGAAACCAGTTTTAGCAGAGGTGGGTGTGAGCGCTTTATAGATCTCTAGCTCATGTAATGTTTTCAACAGCTCAAAGTTCAAGTGCGCTTGGGTGCCTTTTTGTTCTTTCATAAGTGCATCTTCTAGTTTATATAAATCATTGGACCAGTCAATGATCATATCCTGTTTCTCTTGTTCGATCATGTCTGTCTTGCTGAGTAAATTAGATATTGGAATCCCAAACCTAAATTGAACGGTGGATGCGAGTAATAGCTGTGATACGAAACCTGATGGGGTTTGAGCTATGAACGGGTCGAATAAGAACAACATAATCGAGCGCTCTACACCTAATGCCTCAACAATGCGTGTGCTGGAATGCCTGAATGTGAATAACTCGATTTGGCCAGGAGTATCGACTAGAACATAGTTGGTCTTATATTGATCAATTAGTTCCTTGACTCTCTGAATATTAAACACTAACAGATCGGCACATGCGATCTGAGCACCGTTTGGGCCGAGCTTGTGCTCGCGCATGATCTCCGGTAGCGATACCCATTCCCTGATATCTATATCCGCGGTATATGACAAATACTCGACACCGGGGTCTAGATTAACCGTGATTAGATCCAAGCCCAGGTTATTCATCCAATTCTGAAATGCGCTAGTAAGCGCACTCTTACCCGACCCGGCAGTGCCAACGAAGTAAATGTTAATATTTTTCATGCAAATTTTACTCTTATGAATATATTAGAAGGGTAGGGGTATATAGACAGGATTAAAGATAATCATTTCGCATTTAATTCCCTTACATCTTCCACGGTTGTATTAGCGATCCGGTCTAAATACCGCTGCTTTGGATGGCCATCCGTGAAAAAGGCAATAAGTAAGTCTAATATTAATAGCACCCAGAAGATCTTGGAAACATTCCGGATCAAGCCTTTAACAAAATCCATTCGATCTTGATGGCATATTACTTTTAGCTTAAGTAGTTCTTTTCCTATGGTGGCGCCGCGTATGCCCTCGAAAAAACCGGTGTATAATAGTGTAATACTACCATTGATAAACGACCACATGAAAAACCAGGAAAAATGGCTAAACCAAAAGAAACCAAAAGCAAAGATAAAAGTAAAGATCCAGATAGCGATCCCAATGATAATCGCATCAATAATAAACGCAACCAGCCGCCGAACCCAATGCTCCTGTAATTGTCTGTCATTCTGGATAACATCAAAGGGTGTAGTCAAATTATAACCTCTCTTCAATTGAAGTAATAATCTTGTTATATTTAAGTATTAATATTAATATTTAGATACATTACTTGGATTACGGGATGTATAATCGGACCGCTTCGATTTATTATCAATGCTAATCGCTGATTTATAAGGTAAATTTTTTATTGAATAATTTCCAGCAGATTAAAAATTTACCTGCCAGAAAATTGCATGAAATAATTTATTAAGAAGCTTACAATATTCTGTCCCAAGAAAATCCCAACCTTAAAACTCAAAATTAGATTCCTTAGTGATTTTTCAATGATTCCTGATTTCGTTGGTTTAGGCTCGTGGATGATTATAGCTCTTAACCCCGATCCTGATTAAACAAAAATGAATCAGCACCCGCTCCCGAATTTAGAGCTATCTAAGAGATTACTCTATTATACTCGGGTTCGGGAGCCACTGCGTTAGGCTTTACTTGATTTTCGCTTATCAGGCTCTGATTAAATTTCGTTGGTTTAGGTTCGTGGATACCTAATTATAGCTGATAATCCAGAGCCTAATT
>CBFDAW010000267.1:0-5189 GCA_965602865.1 uncultured Thermoplasmata archaeon | reverse complement strand
ATCATTATTTGTTCACGAGGAATTACTAAAACTTCTCGTACGATTAGAAGATTCCGCACCGATGGATGTGCTGGGTAATTCAGAAGCAATCAATAGCATGGCGGATAGATATTACAATGACCCGGTTTATCTGGGAATAATCGCGGATACAAACATGATTCCCCACTATTATTATGATGGAGGTAGTGCTTCCGAAGGCTACGGTGAGCCCGGGGATACTTATTACGCCGATATAAATGCTGACCCGAGTAACCCACTTTTAGATTTAGGTCCGGGACGAATAGACCCTGACATGCCTGACCTCGAACTACCTGTTGGAAGGCTCACGGGGTTTAATGTACAGGATGTTAGCGCACTTTTGGGTAGGACATTTTTCTATTACGATATTATTGACCAATTCAGCGGCTTTGACCAAGGCGAGGTTCACACGACCTGGAAAAATAATGCGTATGCATTTTTAGGCTCGGCAATTCCCGTGGAAATGATGTATGGTACTTTATTCGATCATATAAAAGAAAGCCTAACTAAAGGCGGGTTCAATGTAAAAGAGACCTCAGAAACACTGTCGCATCGCGAGAACTCGGAAAAGTTCCAGACCGGAAGTAACTATATAGTAGGTGGTGTGCATGGATTCTATTATTGGTATGTCCCGGCGGTACGCACGAAATATTCTGGTGGAAGTGCGTATGATGTGGCGCATGTTCGCGAGATGGATTTTGGTCCCTCGACCATGTTCCTGGTTTCCTGTGTGACGGGGCGCATTGACGGGCTTAACCCTGAGAACTGCTTAGCAATGGCATATCTACATGGTGGTGTGACTGCTTATTTAGGCGCCACACGGTCAACATACGGCGGCCTAAAGGCAGATGCCGATTTTGATATGCGTTTGGAACCCACGGGGGCGGTGCTGTTGTCCAAATATTTTACAGAGCAGATCATGGATAATCAGGATGTCGGGATGGCACTTCGGAATGCAAAGAATTTGTATCTCCCCGATGACGGAAACAGCCCTGATGAGGGGACATCAGGGATTATATACGGTCATTATATCATCCACGGTGACCCCGCCTTCAACCCGTATGAACCGGATAATGAAGGGTAAACTTAATTAGAAGTAAAAGTTGAGATCATGATTTATTTTAAGACCATTGGTCCAGGCTGCGCTGGGAGACTGCACTTTTGAATTTTATATAATTTTCCAATGTACTTTTCACTCGGTTTTCTGCAAATGAACGCTCTTGACATAAGAACTTGATCACGGCTTCTTCATCCACGGGTTTCCAGTCGATTAAATAATCATCAGTAATGTTTGGCTCAAGAAATATCTTACGAACCAAGTCATAGTCTGGTATTTCCAGATCTTTTTCTTTTATAACATTTACCAAGTCTTTGTATTCTTGAATGGCTTTCAATGCCTTTTTTGGACCATACCCTTTTACACCCGGGTTAAAATCAGTTCCAATAAGGATACTGATATCGATGAGCTGTTTTCGGCTAACCCCAAGAGCGGAGAATACAAATTGAAGATCTATTAATTCAGGCTCGACAGTTACATACCTATTTTGCCCTGTCACCTTACGTCTACCCGTAACTGTCAGGTTCCTTATTAGTCTAGGTGTGCCAAACAATAATGTATCGAAGTCCTGTGATACCGTAGCCCAGACATCGCCCTTTAACGTCATATGACACGCCTGTGCCTCGCCCTCGGAGGGTGCCTGAAGCCACGGTATGCCTAGATAATCAAGTAATTTCTGTGAGTCTTCGATCATATCCCGGGTCAAATACGTACTTTGCGCCGCTTTCATGCGCGCACGTTCAAGATCACCAGCATCCAGAGCTAGCTGATACTCCTCCTTTGCTCGTTCCTTAATTTCGCGTCGTGCTTGAAGTGTTCGTGTCTTCAGCTCATGTGGTTTTCCATCAAAGACATAGATGGGTTTAATGCCCATACTTATCATTTTAGCGGTGCGCATGAATAGACCGTTTAAATGCGAGGTAGGCCGGCCTTGAGTATCCATTAGCATACTGCCATCGCTGGTGCGTATATTAGCTAGGAACTGGTATAAAACATTATGTGCATCAATGGCGATGGTTTTTTCACTGAAATCTGCCATTGTTTGCTTTTGTTTTGGCACGATGTCCGATAGGTTAATCCCCATGCTATCACGGAGACTGAATAGTAATAATGTCTTAACAATTTTGTGGTTTGAGTTAAAAAAAATAATTATGAGTAAATGTTGAAATAATAGAATAGAACTATAAAACTTGAGTGAGTAAAAGTTTTATATGAACAAGAATTATCACCATGAAAATCTTTGTAAAAGAATAAGGAATAGATTTATCATGTATACTTAGTCCCAATTTGATTAAAATCTATTTTTCTCCACTGTTCGAACCCCATTCAAACATATATTTTAAAAATTGTTAAAAAATTCAAAAAATCTGGTGTTATAATGGTAATGGATAAACTGGGAAAGCGAGTCTCTGAATATCCTAAAGCAACAATAGTTACAAACGTGATAATAACTCTAATTGCTGTTGGTTGTATACTAATAATTGGTTTAGAACAAGAGTTTTCTGAAGAATCATTCATGCCGGAAAATGAGATGGTCCAGGCCTCCGATGAGATCTCTGCTGAATATACCAGCACTGCTCAGGTATCAATACTTGTCAAATCAAAAAATGATGATCTACTCACAAGGAATGGTCTTCTGGAAATAATGCAAATTGAACAACAAATCATAAACGACGATAAAGTCAGACCTAATCTTGAAAATCCTAATAATACAGCCTCAAATGTGAACTCTATTGTGGATATAATAGCCCAAATGGCATTTTTACAATATAATGCTTCTTTGGAAAACTTGAGCGATAACGAAATAAAGCAATTGATTTTTGGATTATTGAGCTCAAATGAGACATCACCACAGATCAAGGGTATGTTCTCTTTTATGTTGACCAAAGATTTTAATCCACTGGATCCAAATGGTATTAAAGCAAAGGGAACGATGATTATTTTCATCATGAACCCATCCAAGGCAGAAGGCGGCGGTGGTTTTATGGGTGGTGGACAATCCGAGCTTACAAAGGCAGAATATAGGATGGATGAGATAGTTAATGACGAAGATCTGGAATTCACCGAAATGAGGATATTATCCGGCGCCATTATCGGTGATGAAATTATGGATGCGAACAATGAATCCATGATGATTTTGTTACCACTAGCATTTATTATGGTGGTCATAATCCTGGCGATCATATATAGAAGCGGTATAGACATGTTATTTAGCCTTCTGGCATTGATGTTCGCAATCATTTGGGTTTATGGTTTTGGTGCTGCGATGGGTTATACATTCAATCCTTTGACCACCGCTGTACCGGTTTTGATCGTGGGCCTTGGGATTGATTACGGTATTCACATTACAATGCGTTACCGTGAAGAGCTTAAAGCAGGTAAAAAAATTGAGCAAAGTATACAGCTTACGGTGAAATCCGTGGGCATGGCGCTGTTACTGGCAACAATCACTACAGTGGTGGCATTTTTATCAAATCTATCATCACCTATTGGCCTTCTAGGTGAGTTTGGTGTTTTAAGTGCCATCGGAATAATTGGTAGTTTTATTACAATGACAACCTTCGTACCAGCATGTAAACAACTTAGAGACCTTCGAAGGCTAGAAAAGGGTAAACCATTGAAATATGCGATGAATAATAATAAAAATAATAAAAAATCAAGGCAAAAAAGCGCAGGTGTAAAGATACTAAATAAAGCAATGAGCAGCGGTGCGGTAGCCGCTGAGCATCATCCCATTGCGGTTATAATTATGATCTCATTGATCACAATTGGTGCAGGTTGGCTAGGATCACAAGTGGAAACAAAATTTAATTTTGAGGATTTTCTACCAGAGGATTTGGAGATATCAAAGGATCTTGAGTTCATGTTAAATGAATTTGAGGTACCTGGTGGTGAAGCGGAGCAGGTAAATATATTGGTTAAAGGTGACATCACCGACCCAGAGCTATTAAGAGATATGGGTGAAACCGTATCTAATATGGAAGATGATGAATCAGTTATTCAACTTGGAGGTAGACCCGATGTTCAATCGATCTTATCTTATATGAATGACTGGGCTACAAATTCTACGGATATTAATCCTTATGATATTTACGACCCAGATTTCGAAAAGAATTACACTAGTGTGATGACATCTGAAGGAGTACCAAGAACTAATGCAAGTTCAAGTAATATTAGACAATTATTTGATGATTTGATATTGAATCCATATTCAGTTAAGGATACTAAAAACCTATTACATCAGACTGAAGATAATAAATATGTTGGTACTGTGATCCGAATTTCCGTAAAGGTAGATATGGATGATAATGAAGGCATCGATAAACTTCATGAGGATTTCAAAAACGATAAAAAACCTTTGGATGATAGCGCGGATAAAGCTATAATCACCGGCGGGCCGGTTTTAACCAAAAAGATCATGGATACTTTAAATGACAGCCAAATTCGCTCGTTGTTCATTACTATTATTGTTTCTCTAATAATTCTATCAATAGTGTTTTGGTACAAATGGCGCTCAATAATACTTGGGTTGATCACGATAACACCAGTAATATTTTGTGTGATTTGGACACTGGCTACTATGTATATGTTTGATATACCATTGAATGTAATGACAATTACTATTGCATCATTAACAGTCGGACTTGGAATCACTTATGGGATCCATATCACCCATCGCTTTTTAGAGGATCTCGAACGCCATGAGTCGATAGACGATGCATGTCAAAGTACAGTGAGCCACACTGGTACGGCATTGTTCGGTGCAGCGGCAACTACTATTGCTGGTTTTGGGTTACTTGTGTTTGCCTTAATGCCACCAATACAACAGTTTGGTGGTATCACCGCATTAACTATCTTATATAGCTTTCTAGCATCTGTATTCATTCTCCCGACCTTTCTTGTACTCTGGGCACGGTACCGTAAGAAACGCGGTAAACTAAATCAGAAGGTACCCACCGCATCACCACCCACTCAAGTACCACCACCTCAAACACAACCAACTCAAGCACCACATACTCAAAAATAATAGCCATCCCAACCTGAACAGGTACAACAAACCCCACTACAAATCCAAGAACAAACCTCGCCAGAACAACCGCAACAGACTCAAGTA
>CBFDAW010000266.1:0-5198 GCA_965602865.1 uncultured Thermoplasmata archaeon | reverse complement strand
ATTATAGAAATTAATGTAGGGGGAATTAAAAAAAAATTGTTCAAATGGGTATTCTTAGGCCTTCCCGTTCCCCCTACATTTTGGGTATCTCCAATTAGTTTATCTCGGGCAATTATTTAATGAATATAAAGGGATTGAAGAGGACCTTGAACCGATAAAGTTTAGGACCCCCCTTTGAGAACAATAAAAGTGTTAGGTCCGCTTTCAATATTATACGCCTCCCCCTTTTGATTGCAATTTATAATCGCATTAGGGGTATTTAAAGCTCGTTTGTAAAATTACAAAATTGCATGTAAAATTACATATTCGAGACTTTTTTATTATTGTTATATTTATAGGTAAAGTTGGTCAATATAACTAGTATAACAATGCTATTATAGTTCAAATGATATATTATTGAAAAGCAGGATATTATTACGATAGAATATCACTAAATTTATGTATTAAATTATCATTATAAATCGAGATGATGCGATGCGAGGACCAGATAAAATCTCAATTACTATTGACAATAAAATTCTACTGCACATCCAATCCTTGGGTCACCTCGACGAGTCCGGTGAGATCCCAATTACCCTGACGCAAAGCGGCATCGCCGATGCGATCAAAACACCTCTGGGTAGTGTCTCAAGAGCGTTAAAGAAATTGATCGATTCTGGGTTATTGGTTGAGAAATTGTATCATATCCAAGGAAAAAAACGGCGAATGACGGGTTATTTTATAACATTACAAGGAGAAGACCATATCTTAAAGGTCAGTGAGAAATTATCCGCAAATGTAATAAAATTCAAGGACAAAGATGGAAACATAGATTTTTTACCCATTATACAGATAATTAATAAAATTAGTGGGAAAGTCAACATGATCGACATTGTGAACCATATTACAAAATATGGTTTTCTTGATCTTAAAACATTCACTCAACAGTTAAAGGAAATGACATCTAAGGTTCGTGAAAAGGGTTACATGATAAAACACATAGAACGTATGCCAAAAATCAGACAATTCTATAATAGAACCAAAGAACTGGAATTTCTAAATAAGAATATGAAATTATCAAAGATAATAGTAATCCATGGCATCGCCGGTATCGGAAAATCGACCTTGTCCAGTAAATTCGTTGAAAAATATTTCGATTCTCGAAATATATTCTGGTATAGATTCCAAGAATGGGACACTATTCGTAACATTTTGTTACCTTTGGGTGACTTTTTAGCGGATATGGATAGAAAAAAATTGAAATTTTATCTCGATTCAACACCAAATATCGATTATTTCGATGTTTTAAATATTTTAAAAAATGATCTAAATCAATCTAACTCTATATTGGTATTTGATGATTTTCAGCGCGTGAATGATAGGATCATTCAATTTTTTTCGTCATTAACCGAACATCTGGAAGATATTGATGATACATTAATGATAATTCTCTCACGAAGCCTTATTCGGTTCTATAATCGCCGAGATGTGTCCTTGAAAAATTTAATTAAAGAAATACGTTTAGAGGGTTTAGATCGTGAAGGAAGTCGAAAATTGTTAAAACCCAAGGCGCTCGATAAAAGAGGGTTTGACAAATTATATAAACTAACCAAAGGTCACCCATTGGCATTGGAATTGCTCGAAAGTGCCGATGATATTAAGTATTCAACTCGAGATATCATGAAATTTGTTCATGAAGAAATATTCTCAAAATTAAATCAAGAAGAAAAAGATTTATTAAAAGCAATTTCCATATTTCGCGGGCCCATTCATTCTGAGGCTATATTTCTTGAGGATTCTTTTGAATATGAGATCGTGGATAAATTATCAGAAAAAGCACTGCTGGTGGAACTGCAATCGAATGTATATGAACTCCATGATATAATCCGCGAATTTTTTTACTCTCGCCTCGCGCCAAAAAAACGAGTTGAATATCATCGTAAAGCAGCTAAATATTATCAAGAATTGGATACTTCCGAGCTTGCATTCGTTGAGGTTGCATATCATTTAATCCAGAGCAACAACCAGGACGAGGCGGCGAAGCTAATCATCGACCATGCACCTACGGTAATCGGCAAAGGATATCACGAAGAGATCATGAACATCATCATGAGTTTCGATCATAATCTAAAGACAGAATACCTATCTCAAATATATAGGATCAAAGGTCAGATCCTAGATATCTGGGGCGAGTGGGATAATATCTTTGAATATTATTATCAATGTTATACCTTAGGCAATCATTTGAAAGAATTCATTACCTTCAACCTAAACCGTGTAAAATTGCATGAAACCGTTGGATATATGAGCTGGAAACCTCTGGAAGTAAACACGGCATTGAAAAATCTAAAAACCAGCTTGAAGACGGTTAACGAAGTTAATGACCTGGTGGGGGTTAATGAGATCAATCGTAGTATTGCATGGGTATTCTGGTTAAAGGGTGATTATGAGAATGCTATTAAATTTTATAACCAAAGTTTAGCTGAACTGGAAAAATTACCTATTAATTCAAGAAATATTAAGGCAAATATTCTTATTAATCTTGGAAATATATCTTGGGAAAAATGTAATTGGGACGAGTCGATTGAATATTTTAATCAAAGCGTTGAAATTTTTAAAGAATTGAAAAATAATTACAAAATTGCTCAGGTTCTTAATAATATCGGCTGTGTACATGGCGAAAATAATAAAATGAAAGAAGCATTAAATTTCTTCAATAAAGGTATCAAATTATCCGAAGAGCAATATTATATTCGTGGAAAAGCCTATACATTGTTACATTCAGGTGAGTGTAAGATACGGTTAAGGGATTATCAAGCAGCCATGAAAGATCTTGAAACCGCATTAGATATTTTCACGAGAATCGACGATAGCCTTGGGCTCATATACACAAAAATCAACTACGGAATAATCTACATAAAAGAACAGGACTGGGAAAAGGCTAGGGATTATTTTTTAAGTTGCGTTGACATATTAACGGAAATAGATGCAGAATTCTATCTGGGAGAGGTGTATCTGGGACTATCTACGATTTTCTCAAAATTGAATAATACCGACTTGGCTAATGAATTCAAACGCAATGCAAATACCATATTCTAAGAATGAGATTAAATATTATAAAAACGATTATGGTCAACTGTTCAGTAATGCCCAGTGGGTAATGGGATAAAAATGCAAGAAGAATATGATTATCAGAAAAAGATCTGTCTATTGGGTGACCCTGCAGTGGGGAAAACGAGTTTGATCAGACGATTCGTTGAGGATACATTTAATGTTAACTATGTTTCTACCATTGGAACTAATGTATTATCAAAAATGGTGAATCTATATTTCCCTGAGACAGGTGAAACCACTAGCATCAAACTTGTGATCTGGGACATTGCTGGTCAAAAAAGTATAAGCGACATTCATGCTTCTTATTTTCACGGTGCAGAAGGCGCGTTAATCGTCTGTGATATTACACGAAAAGAGACCCTGGAACATTTACCGGATTGGATTTACCAATACAGGAAAATCACAAATAATTCGGCATTTGTAGTACTAGGGAATAAATCAGACCTAGATTTCATGAAAACTATAGATTTAGATAAGCCGGAAAAGATTGCAAATAGTTATAATACATATTACTTTTTAACAAGTGCCAAAACTGGTGATGGCGTCGAAAATTCGTTTCATACCCTGTGTTTTTCTATTATCTATAAACTATTAGACTTGCCAATCTCCGCACTTTCGACCAAAAAAGTTGAGTTATATAGTAAATTGGAGGATCGTGATAAATTAATAAAAAGCTGAATAAAAAAAAAATAATTTAAATGGTGGAATTCAAATAAAATTGAGTGATGAGGAATTAAAAAAGTTTTTCTCCAAAGTTAAGACGCCTTCCGGCAATACTAAAACCGTGGATATTACGGATGGAATGATTGAAGCAGGCACTAAAGAACCACATAGTGAACATGATGGTGCAGATTCGGACGAGGAAGAGTTCATTCCAGATGCGGAACCAAAAAAAAGCGAGAATAAACAAGAATTTCAAGAATCTTTATCTGTGCTACAACGTGAACAGCAGGACATCCATACAAGTAAATCCGATTTCTTAAAACAATATTATAAACTATTAGAAAAATCACAAAAATCAATAAAAAATTTCATTCAATTTTCCACTGATACGGATTCGCAGGTGCTGGCTCACCAAACAGATTTTTTATACGCATTGGAACACTTGATCAACGACCATAAACAAGCTTGGGTGGATGAATTTCAAACCTTAAATAAAACCATTGACACGGAGCGTACAAAAGTCGTTGATGAATACGATAGATTAATAAAAGAAAGTTCAGAAGTCAATAACCAGCTTAATGAATTAAATGCAAATGAAATTGATCTAAACAATAAGATCCAAAAAATAATATTAGATCAATGGTCATATTTAGACAGAACTCGTGATGAAATTGCTGAAGAATATAAAAACCAACGAAAACAATTAAAAGAACGACAAAAAGAACTTGAAACAAAATTTCAAACTTGGAAATCAGAAGCACATGTGCAATTGGATAATCAAAAATCTGAAATGCAGATGAAGCAGGATATTCTTGCTACATTCGAAGAGAAAAATAAAAAATTAGAAGAAGAACTTAATTCCAAATTGAAAAATTATGAAGCCGATGTTCTAGAACTCAAACATGCCCATTCTAAACTTCATGAACGCGAGGTAGTGTTAGAGAAAAAAATCAATGACTTTGAAAATACAAAAGGAGAACTGGACACAAAGCTTGAAACATTAAGGTCAGAATCTGCATTATTAGAAACCAAAAGAACGAAACTATTCGATGAACAGAAAAAAATTGAAGACGGACGTTCCAGGTTTGAATCCGAATATGAAACATTCTCAGCAGAGAGAAAAGAACTCGAAGAAAAATTTACTAAACGAAATGAAGATTTGGAGAAAGAGCAAAATAAGGTTGATGCCGCCCACGCTGCCTTAGAAGAATCTAAGAACAAATTAGAAGCTGAAAGAAACGAGTTCGAATTAAAAATGAAAGCTGAACAAAAGACACTTCAAGAAAAATATAATGAATTGACCCTACGACAGGAAAAAATATCCAATGAACTCGCCGAGGAACGGAAAAAATTGGATTCTGAATGGAACAAAATCATTTTAGAGCGTAAACATGTAGGTGAACAAGCAGAAGAACAAAAAAAGACATTTACAATAAAGCGTG
>CBFDAW010000265.1:0-5202 GCA_965602865.1 uncultured Thermoplasmata archaeon | reverse complement strand
GGTTATCTTGGTTATTTTGGTAGGTTTGATCAATATCTCTCTCATCGGTTTCTCCGGCATCATTTAAAATACAGGTTTTATTAATTTCAATCTTTTGTGAACGGACATTTTCTTCAACTGCACCCACAAATGCTCCAGTTAACATTAAAAATACTATCACAATTACTAGCACAGCGGAAACTAGCTTAGGCCTTCTTGAATTTTTCTTCATTTAGCCTTCCCCCTTTTTTTCGATATTATTCTAGGATGATTTTCGAGTGAAGGTATGGTATATATTATATTTATATACCACCATTATTTAGTATTTTTTTTTCTTAAACTACATATTGCATTTAAGCCTGATCAGATTCTTATTGAGCTCTCCTCGCCCAATTTCTCTTGTTTCTCATTTTTTTCGCAATATAAGATTTTATTGCACAATTTTTATGAATTTCAAAATATATAAATGTACCTAGTAAATTTACATAAACAAAATGTAATAAGAATAATATATGGCAAATATTTTTATATTTTTATAATCTCTCCTGAATAATTTTAAAGAACTATCACTTACTATTGTTATATCCGTGCTAGAATAAAACCGAGATCTTTAAATTATAGAACTTTTGCGTTAAAAACCAGTCGCAATTTTTACCTTTTTATATAAGCTATTGGCTCCTCTTTTGAATTTGTTGAGATTTAATATAATAGGATAATTGATTTAAAGTATACTGGGTTTTGTTTATCAAAATAAATGCTTATTGAGGTGTGAGGTAAGAGTACGCTCACTTCGATCGTTCGCTTGAGGTGAGAGGGAGAAATATAAAATCCAAACCCTAAATCCCAAATCAGGAATCATTAAAAAATTTATAAGGTTAATTTTTTAGTTATAATCTTCCAATAGGTTTAAAATTAACCTACCAGTATATTAATAAATCTTTTTCTATATAATTTCAACATACTGTAAGGTTAATTTTTTTAGTTATAATTATCCATCAGAAGGAAAATTTTCCTGCCAGAAAATTGTAAGGAATTATTAATAATAAAATATACAATTTTCCGCCCCAAGAAAACACCCAAATTAAAATCCAAATATTAACACAAAAATAAGATTAATAAATATTGAATTCTTATTTTTGTGTATGAATTTTGAGTTTTGAATTTGTGATTTTACCCAGCAATTAAAAATTAATCGCTGGTTCGAGGGTTCGGTTGGACTCTTCCCCCTTCCCTCGAACCAGTGATTAACATTAATAATGAATCGAAGCGGTCTCCCCCTCCAACCAGTGATTACCTACGCAAATAAATCGAAACGGTCTAACCAACGATTTTAATTATTTTAATATCGTGGTGGTCTCTCCTTCACACCTCAAGCGATTGCAAACCACATCTCATCGTAGCGTACTCTCACCTCAAACGATTGATTTTAAATAAAATTCGTAGTGTACTTTCATGTCATATTCATATTTGCTTTTCAGCATAATTCTATTCAAATTAACTTACCAGCCCTCTAAACCAGGCACAAATTCTCAAGAAAAACCAAAATATTATTTATACTATTATAGTACCTGATAGCCCTTTGGCAAATTACCAAGCCGATCAATAAACGATTCCGGCCAATTTTTTGGGTCTAATCCTTTTTGTGCTAGAAATACTGCAGTCCACCGCTCAAGACCTATTCCCGAACAACCGGACCATAATTCACTACGTTGTGATTTTATATTGAATGCTTTAATAAATTTATCACCAATAATACTTAGATTCTGATATTCCAACCACTCACTATCCTTGCGGGAGCCTTTATATGGAAGGTAAGCTTCAAAATCTATTGTCCCTTTACTTCTCGTGTCTCCATCAACATCTGTTATCTGCCCAGACTGCTCCATATACCAAGGCGTAACCCACGCCATTCGCCATTCGAGCTCAAGTATTTCATTAAATACATACTTATATTTCTTAATAAGCTCCTCACGCAAATTCAGTAATTGCTCAGAAGTACCTATATAAATCGGTTCTATTCTATGGAACTCGTCCACTCGTTCTATTCCATGTCTACCTCCAGATTCATAACGATTGGAGTTTGCACTACGGTCAAATATTAAAATTGGTAATGACTTCTCCGCAAGCACTTTACCTTGAAATGCCCAATACATCCCAGGACATTGTGCATAGCAAATACCCATTTTTGGTACGGTGATCAACTTCTTCAATTCAGCTTCCGGCACTTGATGAGTTATAGTTATTATATCCTTAAGCTCCTCCCAAACCTCAACCTCCCTTGTCCGTGGCTCGGATACATAATAGAATTCATTAGGTGTCCCTTCAAGATGACCGGTACGTAACCAGATTTCAAATGGGACTAGATGTGATTGCATTACTTCCTCGAATCCAAGTGGGTAGAGGATTTCATTAAGTGCGATGATTTCCATGGTACGAAGTATTGCGGTAAGTTGCGGGTGATAGAACCATTTCCCTTTTGTTGGCCCCTGCTTAAGCCAGCCTGCCTTTAGCATCTCCTCGGTGGGATCTAATGCCCAGACATGATCTCGTTCTTCTGAGGACCACATTAATTCCCACTGCTCGCCTTTACCTGAATAATATTGATTTGATATCTTCTGATTTACTAACCGAATAATTCTATCAATGTAGTTCTCACGTAAAAATTCTTCACTCAGGTTTTCAAAAGTTAAATTACAGGTTAAATTCTCATTATCTAGCTTTAGCTCGGAAACAAATGGTAATCCAAATTCTTTCTTGGGTTTTTGTAATAAAGGAATCTCGATAAAATATTTATCAGCTGTAATGCTCCGCACACCTATTTTGTATTTTTTACTCAATTTCAGTCCAAAATTCTTCTTCAGGCGTAACAACGCTTCATGAGGGCGCACATATTGTCCAGATACAATTGTTATCAGAATTTGATCATCTTTTAAACTCCAGTCTATTATTTTTGCACCTTGATTCTCCGGTGCACCTTTTGTCAAAACCATTTCGTTTGCATCTTTCATGAATGCCGCGATATCCGAATCAAAATCTTCGCCCGAGGGCGACTTATTCAATATTATCGATCCAATTAATTTGAATTTCATTCTGTGTCACCTATCATTAAATTCTTAACAATAGAGATTTTAATAAAAGAATACTGAACAATAGATACCGGTATCTAATTATTTTTCGTAAAAGGTACAGTACAAGTCGTATTTATTTCTACCTCTACAGTCACTACCTTATTCGTGATTCTGATTTTTCTTCACTGAAATTAGCTATAATTTAGTGTTACTAATTTTATAGCTAAATCAACTGCAGTTTTTACATCATCCACTCTAAAGAATAATTCATCATCTACCTTACCCGCCAATTCAAGTGCCCACGTCTGTAATGCAACAACCGGTTTTTGTAAATTTAATGCAAAAGCAATCTCAGATAATGTCCCATAACCACCAGAGATTGCTATTAAAACATCTGCAGTGTGGGTGATTATTAAATTTCTAGCAATACTTATTCCCGTAACAATCGGGATATCCACATATTTATTTGCATCCGTTTTATCCATTCCGGGTAGAATTGCCAAAGTGATCCCCCCCGCGCTCTTAGCGCCTTTACATGCATGTTCCATAACTCCTCCTAAACCACCGCAAACTAAAATAGCTCCGGCTTCGGCAATGCCTTTACCCACCTCTTCAGCGGTCTTACCGACTTGTGGTGAACAATTACTTGAACCTATTACTCCTATTATCATTATTATTCCCCTGAATTAAATTTTTTTTTGAAATTAATTATTATAGCTATATATTATTAAATTATTATTAAAGATTAAATATAAAAGGATTTTGATAGATATTAATAAAAAATTTAATCTAGCTATTATTAGTTCGTCAAAATATTATTATACTTAACTAAATATGCTTAATAGATTTAGTATTTGGCTTGAAAAATATCGGTAATAGAATGGCATCGAAATTTGAGAAGTTCAAAAAATTAGGCGACCGCGCACTTGAAAAAGGTAAGTATCAAGAAGCATTGCAATATTTTGAACATGCAATCCGCGTTAGACCTAAAAGTCCTATAGGCTGGACCCAAAAAGCCGCTGCTGAGATCTATCTGCGAAAGCTGGACGATGCCATTAAATCTTCTGATGAGGCGCTTAAACTTGACCGGAAAAACGCAGATGCGTGGTTTAACCGGGGACTAGCTTTGGATAAACGCCGAAAAACCGAAGAAGCATTAACCAATTACGATTACGCCCTTCGATATAATCCATCGCATATCAAAGCATTGAACAATAAAGGTACAATTTTCGGACAGCTCGAACGCTGGGATGATGCAAAACAATGTTTTGAGCAGGTGCTGAAGCTGGAACCGGATAATGAAGATGCTAAAGAGAATTTGAAATTGTTATCTGATTTCCGTGCAGGTAAACATAAAAGAAGATGCTTCATTGCAACAGCTGCATATGGTTCACCCTCTGCTCCGGAAATCAATATATTACGCAGGTGGCGCGATTTCCAGCTCATGCATTCGCAAACAGGAGTAGGTTTTGTTAATATTTATTATAAAATGAGTCCCTATATTGCACGAATAATATCGAAATCGAATTTCCAAAAAGCTATTGTACGATTTGGACTTCGGTCTTTTATTATCTATTTATTATTTAAATATGAATATTTAAAAGAATAATTTATTGTATATCAGTTATGATAATTTATTGTATTAATTTAATATATTAATCAAAAAATGTTTTTATCGTATATTGAAAGTATATTAACAACTCGAAAAGTGAAATCAATCGACATAAAAAAACGAGGTCTGATAATCCCAGCTCGTTAAATTGTACAAGAACAATAGGTTCGTAGAACTGGGTCGGCGCTTACCAGGTAAGTATTTAGTGCCTCAGCATGATTTCAAGAAAATCTTGCAAGTGCTTTGCGAGTAATTCATTATCGGTATACCCACACGCGCTAAGGTCCGGGGCGGCGATTAATGCTTGTTTATAATCGGAAATCACATCGGTCGCAAGCAGCCCTTTCCTATGAACTACTTCCGCATATTCGGAGATACCTTGCGTAGGGTCGGTGACCACCGTGAGCTTTACACCACGACCCGCCGCATTTTGGAGTTTCTTCTGCAGTTTATCCCTTATACTGCTGAACGTGGGCGTGGAGATAATAACTGATTCAGTTGATATATCCAATAGTTCACCGATCTTCTCGATCACCTTTTCTT
>CBFDAW010000264.1:0-5211 GCA_965602865.1 uncultured Thermoplasmata archaeon | reverse complement strand
TAAGTTCTCATATGACGGAATTGGTAGAATCATTATGCAACCGAATACTGATCCTGGATAAGGGAATTCCCAAGGGTTTTGGCACGGTCGACGAATTAAAACAGAAGACAGGAGCTGATAATTTGGAAGATATATTCATAGAACTCACCGGCGGCAGGATTAAAGCGGAGTTCTAGGTTGGGATTATTCAATTATCAGGATAAAATCGAAAATACGATTTGGATGAATTCAAAAACAAAATCATGGTAATAATATGGAATGGTATTATATTTGTAAATCCGATATCTTAACCTCCTATCGCGTATTAATAGACCGCATTAAGGCTCATCGGTTCATGACTTTATTTTTTATAATCATCGCACTAACCGGTACTCGACTTGCGGTTTATATTGGGATATATTTAGATGATCTGGACATGGGGGAGAATCCCATCTATATCGAAAGATGGGTGTTCTCGATTATTTTCTTCTCATTTATCTTCGGTAAGGTCGCTTTATACACGCATCGTAAGGTATTGAAAGAGCATGAGATGTTAACATTATTCTCTCAACCAATCGATATGAACCAGATCACAATTGGCAAATATTTGGCAAATTTGGTATATATCGCAACTCTCATACTAATAGGGTTTGCCTTGGTGTATGGCTGGCTTATAATAGCACTGGGACCACTTGGTGTTCCATTAGACATTCTTGCCGAAGGAATAATTTTGGGTTTTTTGGCACTATCCTTGGGATTTACCTTACCGATATTTTTACAACTGAAACCGTTATCTAAAAAGATAATCCACCTGGGTATTAATATAGTAATTCTTGGTGCAATTTCCATACCTATAAGATATTTCCCGCGGAATTTCGGGTTCTTTGTAATTCTGATCATTTCAGCAATAATTTCTTTTGCATTGGTCTTTCAAGCAAGTAGGTTCTTATTATCCGGCTGGAATGCACAATTATCCAAACCATTGACCACTCTAACCACGCATCAGCCGGATCGATTACTAACCGAGCCGATCAGAAATCAGTGGCTCACGCGAGAATCGTGGCTGATTGCCAAAAAAGAGATTATTTCACTGGTCCGTGAAAAAGATGCAATGGTGACAATCATCGCTGCGATATTTTTCTCGATAGCTTCGGTAGGTATATATTTCTATTTTGGTCCCGGAGGCTTAGAAGGGTCATCCATCGGGGGCTATCTTTACCCGGGCATATTAGCGGTCTTTTTGTTTCTTAGTACACTGATGATATCCGCTCTGATCGGGTTGGCAATGATCAGTGTCGAAGGTCGGGCATTGTACATCATAAAATCATTACCTATCGATAATATCGATGTATTAAAAGGTAAATCGCTTGCATTATTTATCATTGGTTTTCCGATTATTATGCCGATGTCGGTTCTGCTGCCCGTTGTCGCACATTTCCCCGTTTATGTGACTTTATTTTACATTGTTCTTGCCGTGGTATTGATCATAAGTTTCACGGGTATCGGGATCTGGGGTGCCGTAAATTTTCCAAACTTCGACACCACGATGCGTAACATGCCGGATTTGATCTCGCAATTTTTTATAATGTTCATATGCATCTTTTGCACGCTTTTTCTCGTTGGCATTCCCGCATATTTGATGACCGTGAATTATATTGTGGGTCTGGTTGCGATCCTCGTGGCGGTGGGCTGGGCGGTGACGATCCTTATCTGGTCACTGGACCTTGGCCAAATTGGTTATGAAGAAATCGGGTCCGAGATGTATATGTAGAATGCAGGTCTTTGGATGTTAATCAAGGTATCTGGCGATCAACACACAATCCCGAAATCTTATCATCAATATCCAAGCATTGCAACCTTCATAGATCATTCAACATGATCCAATTTAATTTAATCCCTAATACAATCCGTCAACACTTAGATATCGCTCCCCGGAATCGGCAAATACCGCAACAATCATCTTTCCATAATTCTCCTTTCGTCGTGCAAGTTTTCGTGCCGCAAACGCGGTCATCCCCGACGTGATGCCCGTTAGTATCCCTTCGGTTTTTACGAGCTCACGGCAGCTGGCAAATGAGTCCTCCTCCGAGACTGTAATAACCTCATCAAGTAGATCACGGTTTAATAGTTCAGGTACGAATCCCGGGCTGGTGCCTGCCTGCCTATGCGGGTGGAAAATTCCCTTCGAAATCATGGGCGCGATCTCTGGCTCCACACCAACTACTTGGAAAGATGGTTTTCGCTCTTTAATTGCTTCTGCACAGCCCATTAGCGTCCCCGTAGTGCCTAAACCTGCCACTAGGATATCGATTTTTCCGCTGGTATCCGCCCAAAGCTCTAAAGCGGTGGTTTCTTTATGTGCTCGGGTATTATTTGGGTTCGAGTGTTGCTCTATGTAAAACGAGTTGGGTATTTCTTTAATTAACTGTTTCGCGCGTACACGAGAGCCTTGGGTTCCCGCACTCGCCGGCGTAAGTTCGAGTCGTGCACCGAAAGCACGCAGTAATCGTATTCGCTCTTCCGACTGGATCTCGGACATACAAATTCTGAGCTTATATCCTTTCATAGCGCAGATAAATGCCAACGCAATACCGGTATTTCCCGAGGTTGCCTCGATGATCGTGGTATCGGCTTTTATCTTACCTTCCTTCTCAGCAGCCTCGAGCATGTATAAAATCGGTCGATCCTTTATGCTGTATGGGTTGAACATTTCCAGCTTGGCAGCGACCGTAGCACGAAGACCTGCACAAAAACGGTCAAGGTAGACCATGGGGGTGTTTCCAATGAGATCTAATATATCCTTTTTAATGTTCATAAAAAGCCCTCGGTTGTTAGTAACTAAAAAATTGGAAAATGATACAAGATATTAAAATTGTTGTGAAATTAGGATTTACCTTAGGTCTGATAATATTAAAGATTTCAATCCTGTTTCCAGGTGGTGAGGTAGACACCTGCTAAAAATACTATGATAACGAAACCTGAGATCACCAAAGTATATGATCGCTGCATTAAGGTCGTTGAAAATCATCGCCTCGCGTAATCCTTCATTAACATAATATAATGGCAAGATACTTGCAACCACTTTCAGAAAATCGGGCATAGACTCAACCGGGAAAAAGCTGCCTGAGAGAAACATCATGGGGAAAGTAACTAAATTAGCAGCGATCGATGCGGAAGATGCCTCCGTTGCTACGCGCGTAATAAGCATGGCAAATCCCGTGAAACCGAATGCCTCGGCTATCAGAATCAAAGCTAGGAAGAAATTAATGTACAGTTGTTTGCGTATTATACCTTTTTGTTTGTTCTCCATCTCGCTAAAGATTGTATTGAACACCACGGTTGTCATTACAGTTAAACCAATGATGCTAGGGATGAAGAACTCAATAAAATCTGACTTTATATATTAACGATCTAACCTCCCTAAATTGAAATTTGGGGACTCTAAATTATACGATGAATATTAATAAAAAAATTGCAATACGATTTGTTACTTTTGCGAAGCAATTTTTTTTATGGATTAAAATATTTGCCGTTCCAGCAAGATAAACATAACTTCTCCTTTGGTAAACCAATTGCATTTACCATGTCATCCAAGGTTTGATATTTAAGCGTAGTTACACCAAGATCTCTTCGGATCCAATCTATCATTTTTTCGTATTTTTCCGAATTACTATCGAGATACTCACTTACATCTTTCAAGTCATGGCCCTCAAGTCCACGAATGGCTCTACGTGCAGCCAGCTCGTGGGTGGTGCGCGTCGATAAGTTGAATCTGCATGGAAACATTAACGGAGGGCATGCCGGGCGGACATGAATCTCCTTAGCACCGCACGCCCATAATTTAGTGATGGTAAAATTCTTCAATTGAGTACCACGTACTATAGAATCCTCACAGACCACAATCCTATTACCTTCAATTACTTCTTTTATAGGTATCAATTTCATTTTCGCGATCATATCCCTTGTAGCTTGGGCGGGTGGCATGTAACTTCGACCATACCCGGCGGTATATTTAACCAACGGCCTTCGAAACGGTTTACCGGATTCCATAGCATAACCCAAGCCATGGGCAATACCTGAGTCCGGTACACCCGAAACCATATCTACATCAATATCTTTATCATGCCGTGCAAGACACCGACCGCAACGCTCCCGGACCAGTTCAGTATTAATCCCCTCATAGCTCGATGCTGGGAACCCGGTGTAGATCCAGAGAAATGCACAGATTTGATTATAATTTTTCCCAGGCCGACGCTGTGCCATACCGTCCTCATTTAATAGTACGATCTCCCCAGGCTCCAGATATTTCTCAATCGTAAACTCGGAATTTGGAAACGCACTGGTTTCCGAGGTGACCGCCCAGGCATCCTCGCGTTTACCGATAACAAGGGGCGAATATCCATACCTATCCCGGGCTGCATATACACCATTTCGAGTCAGCAGCAATAATGAACAGGAACCTTCGATCTTCTCGAACATTTTCTCGATGCCGGTTATTAGTTCAGTTTCCTGGTTTATTAACTTTGCAATTAATTCTGTTTCATTTATTGCAGTGTCTCCTTTACTACCCGCAAACTCGCTAAATGAAATGCCATTATCTAGCAATTCCTGTGTTAATTCTTTTATATTCTCAACTATACCATTAGTGACCAAACAAAATGGGCCAAATTTCGAATTCAGGTAAATCGGTTGCTCATTTGATGCGCTTATTACACCAATGCCTTTGTTACCCTTCATCTTTTCATATTCTTCAAAGAATTTTGATTTAAACTGGGTCTGACTTATATTGTGAATTTGCCGTTGAAAGGTTTCGCCTAAGATCGCTATGCCACCATACTCGGTTCCCAAATGAGAATGATAATCTGTGCCAAATAATAAATACTCATTACAATCTCGTTGTGAGACAACACCAAAAATACCGCTCATTTAATAATCCCCCTGATGAGTTTTGTAATATTACCTGCAATTATTGGACCTCTTTCTTAATAAGAAATATGTCCTAATACACCGATTTTTATTAAAATTTTCGATGTTAATTTATAGGTTAATTTATATTTTTAATAATGAGTATAAGTACACTTAAAAGATAAAATAACCCGTGGATAAATTTGCTACGCTAATTTTTATATACTAAAAATACTATGTCGGCCCAAAATTGATGGTTGGACGGCCATAGTGATGTGGAGACACCCGTTCCCATCCCGAACACGGCAGTTAAGCACATCCACGTTT
>CBFDAW010000263.1:0-5246 GCA_965602865.1 uncultured Thermoplasmata archaeon | reverse complement strand
TCGGGTCGTTGTTATCCAGATTGAATCGTGTTGGTCCAACCATGGTTTTCTTTCCGCTGTTATCAAAGGCACTTACGGTTACATTGTATATTCCATCGGGTATCGCCGAAGTTGCCACGGTGTATTCGAAATAGTTCGATTGGCTATTATATGTAGCATTCACCCATTCATCAAATACTGAAATAACCACACGGTCGATACCGAGTTCATCTAACGCTAAAATCTTAAAAGTAAAAGTTCCTTCGATGAATTGCTCGCGAGCCGGTGAATGGATCGCCGCCGTGGGTGAATGATTATCCACAAATAATGTAAGCTTATGCTCCTTGGTATGCCCCGAAGGATCCGTTGTTCGGAGCTCTAATATATGTTCACCGTCCGTGACCGAGCTGGAGTTCCACACCGGGTTGACCTGGTACGGTATCCAGCCGTTACCATCTAGGTTATATTCCGTCACACATGGAAACGCATCACTGATTTTAAGATCAATTTTGACCAAACCGGAAACGAAAATACCATTTAACGGAGCATTGACCTGTAGGTCGGGGTACGTATTATCAACTCTAAACTCCACGCGCTCGGAAGTTGTGGACCGGTTTGCCAGATCAACACAGATTGCACTGACGTTATATATCCCATCCTCAAGGAATCTTGTTTCGATGGAATATTCATAGTACCCTGACTGTGAATGATAAATCGCATTGACCCAGCCGTAAAATACCGAGAGGTTCACATAATCGATCCCCACCTCGTCCATGGCTACGATTCTAAAGGTAAATTCACCCTTGATATACTGGTTTTCGATAGGTGCCTGGATGATACACACCGGGTCATGATTGTCCACTATTACATTTATTATCTGTTCGGCTTCATATCCAAAATCATCAACCGTTCTAACATGGAGAGTATGCTCCCCGTCCTTTAACACTGTAGTATCCCAAGCTGTAGTAATCGAAGTCCAGCCTTTACCATCTACATTATACTGAGTTTTTACATTAAATGTTTCCATGATAGATACGTTTATAGAAACCTCGCCGAAAACAAATTGTCCGTCATTGGGTGAGTTCAGAGTGAGCACTGGTGGATGGTTATCCACATGGAATGACACCGGTGCGGTTATGATGCTCTTCGCCGAGGTATCATAAACCGTGGCGCTCATTGTATAGCTGCCATCGCTGTAAACCGTGGTATCCACGCCATACTCGTAACAACTTGTCTGGGTATTGTATGTGGCATTGACCATGTCATTGAATACGGATATTACAACCCGATTTATCCTAACCAAATCGGATGCCGCGACCTTAAACGTAAAGATACCGCCGACATATTGATTGGATATAGGTGCTACAACATTGCATTTTGGATTATTATTATCAACTATCACGGTTAGTGATTCCTCGGTAATATGCAGCGCAAAATCAAAAGCACGGATCTTAACGGTATGTGTACCATCCAGAAGCTTCGTGGTATTCCACAATACAGAGATATCCACCCACCCGGAACCATCAATATTATATCTTACAGAGTCCAGAAATGTTTCATTTATGATCGTAATATTGAATTCAAATAATCCGCTTACGATATTACCTTCCAACGGGTCGTTAATGGTCATTTTCGGTGCATGGTTATCAATATAGAATGTAACATTAGCCGTATAAGTAACATTTTCAGCGATATCCTCCGCACAACAGATCAAGGAATAGTTACCGTCCGGTAACACGGTGGTATCGAAATTATACTCGTAATACCCCGTACCAGAATTATAAACCATTGTAGTGTTCAACACCTCGGTAATGGTAAAATTCGTAGCATTTATTTGTTTTATGTGTGAGATATTAATTTTCACGGTAAGGATCCCCACCTCGTCGGAAGCGTAGGCTCGGAGTGTGAAAATACCGCCAATGTACTGTTTATTAGCCGGCTGGGTTAATAAGCAAACCGGGTAATGATTATCCACGGTTACATAGATGGTTTCCAGAACCTCATGACCGGCTTTATCACGCGCTCTGATTTTCACGGTATGACTGCCATCGTTGAGTTTTGTGGTGTTCCAGGGCATTAAATAATCCACCCACCCAGAATTATCTACATTGTATTCCACGGAATCCAAAAACGTGTCAATAACGGTTATGTTCATCTCCACAATACCCCAGACTATATCGCTGTTTTGCGGATGGTTTAATGTGAGCGATGGGTTATTATTGTCAATATTGAATGTAACTGCCGCCGAAGCGGTTTCGTGCCCGGCTCGGTCATGCGCATAGGCAATGCCCTTGTAGGTACCATCCCGCTGGCTGGTTGTACCAAGAACAAATTCGTAATACCCGGTGCCTGAGTTGAAGCCCATAGAACCGTTTCTTACCACCTCAGTTCCGGTATCATTCATTATAGTAATAGTGACATTGTACATACCAATTGCATCAGTGGCTGTGCATTTGAACGAATACACACCATCCATGAATTCGTCCTGGATAGGAGTAATGATCGTGGCTTGTGATGGCGCTGTATTATCTATGACGAATTTGGTTTCGAGCGTGGATTCGGCACCGTACGGGTCCTTTGCATTCACATAGATCGAATGTGCACCATCAAGGTATTTGCTGGTATTGATAGTGGCTCCAAAGTTCGTGCCGGAGAGCAAGGACATATCATACCAAGGATTTGCGTCTATTCTATATCGTGGATTGGTCGATGTATCTTGAATTCCATCTGGGTCCGAGATATTAACGATGAGCGGGAAATTCCCGAAGATCACTTCATTCGCAACTAAATTACCCATGATTATATCGACATCATTGTAGATTTCAATATTACCCGAGGTTTGTGCAAGGTTGCCCGCGGTGTCATAGGATTTTATCGTAATTGTATATGTACCCGATTTGAGCCCCGTGGCAACCGTAAAATTGTTTGATGTAAAGACACCATCGTGGGCGTACTCATCGTAACCGTTACCTACATCATTCATGGGTATTGCATTACTGCCGCCTATGTTCGATGCATCCAGATATACATAGCCAATTCCGGACTCTGTGTCATTCGTGCTTGCCGAGAAATAAATGGAATACCCATCCTGAGCCATTGTTCTTCCAGGTGGGTAATACGCGGTTATATTGGTGATCGCTGGCTGGATGTTATCTAGATATAATGAGTTAATCGTATAGTTTGCATTCCCGGCAATATCTGTGCCTTCAATCGAGAATATTACATTACCGGAATCAAATGAATTAATCGTGACCAAATCAGAGCCGTAAATATCGTCATTCGCACTTGCATCGCCGTGCTTTCCGTCATCGAACATGGAAACCTTCTGGATAATGCCCAATGTTGACAGATCCGCCTCGAGTTTCTGGATACCATGCGGCGCCGCCTTACCGAGCTCTTGAATGCCGAACTTCTCGATCTCTTGTGAAATCTTCTGGTAGATCTCGTTCAATTGGTTTGATGTCGGGGCATAATAATAATTACCACCGTTGGATGAATTACCTATCTCACGGAGGTCGTACTCGGTAGTATATTTATAGTTCTGTGTATCGGGATCAATGTAATAAGCGACGGTATTGTTCGAGCCCTGGGGATTGATGCCCAGACCTATTGTGAATACGGGAATACTACAATTAATGAGCCCCACGCGCGTACCGTCACGGTTTTCGCTGTCGCTAAAAGTGATGGTGGTATATGAATCGACTAAATTAGTATTATATTCTTTTAATATACTGGAATATGAAGTTACCGGAGAGCCCCAATAACAACCACCGGAGATCGACCATGTTCTACCGGTAGAATCAGGTGGTGCGCCCGGGCAAAACGTTTCCGAACCGGTTTCATAACCGCTTGAACCGTGGTCATTACCATCGGTCATTGCCACCACTACGGGCGCATGGGTGGTCAGATGATTGTTTTGGGCATACATTATTGCCTCGCCAATAGTGTCCCAAATAGGCGTGTTACACCCTGGTTGGCCGCTTGTGGGGTTCCAGGGGGTTCCCGTTAGATGGTCACCGTCGTCTGATAATATGACATGTTTTGTAAGGTTCCGACCAATATCAGTTACCAAATTGCAGTCCTTACAAGTCGATACCTGGTCCATGAACAAAAAATCTTGGTAACGGTATACCTTTTCTCTTGACCAATCCGAATCTTGAGCCCAAAATGAATATATTGCACACCTATCGTCATCCGCCAGTGAATCCACAAATGATGTGGCGGCGGTTTCCAACCGCGTCCAATCCGTTCCACCCATCGAACCTGAGTTATCGAGGACCAGTACGACATCTAACGGTTGTCTAACAATGACATCTATTATTTCAAGTTTAAAATCGAAGGCTGTTGCTATGACACGTATTTGGTCGCCGTTCTTTACGCCTGTTTGCCCCGCCGGTAAGATAGTTTGTATCTCCCTGATTGTGGGTTCATAGTTATCCACATCGACCTGGACGGTTACATTATTATAATTACCTTTATTATCCCGTGCCCAAATAAACACGGCATGATACCCGGGAATCGCACTAACCGTGATTTCGTCAGAACCGTAGATATTATCAAATGCCGACCCATCCTGATGCTGACCATCATCATACATATATACCCATTGCAACCCGCCGATGCTTGTAGCATTGCATGTGACATTATTTACACCGCTAACACTATCTGTGACCATTGCTTTTACTCTAATTTTGTTACCTGCAGATACCGCAGTACAGCCCATATCGTAAATTGCACTTCGATTGGTAACCTCGGGACCATTATTATCGAATTTAACCGGTATTGTGGTAACGTCGTCACCACCCGAGCCGCCAATTGAATCATAACGTATTAAATGCGTACCGTCCGACCAACCGGAGGTATCCAAAGAATAATTCCAATCAGGATTGGATGATCCTGTAGAATCCATATAACAAATTAAAAAATCATCGATCCTTAATTCACAACGTGTGGCACTTCCATTATCATTTACTTCGAAAGTGTAGTTACCCGTAATTATTTCACCGGAGGTCGGTTTCGTGCCAGAGGTAAAGATTGGAGCGGCGGTTACTTCCGAATCTGGGAAATACATAAGGATCGCGAACAGGCCGGAGAGTATTAACCAGCTAACAATTGATAACGTAATAATTTTCCTGTAAGCACTATTATTAACAGTTAATGATCCTTCTTTTATTGTTCGTTCACAGGCGATAGAATAATTATTCTCATTTTTTGTTTTCATTGAAAATCACCCAAGAGTTCTTATTTTAGGATTTGGATTAATAGCT
>CBFDAW010000262.1:0-5247 GCA_965602865.1 uncultured Thermoplasmata archaeon | reverse complement strand
CCATCTTATGCAGAAAAAGGTTGAGAAAACCGATTACTCGGGCAGGCTCTTAAACAGATTTATTACCCCTGAAAACATTTTCAAAAAAAATTATTCCTGGTTTTTTATAAGAGAGAATTCCACTACCACCAGTCAGTAAATTGGTGGAATTCTCTCTTTAAAAATTGAATAAATTGTTGATTAACAGTTTCATTTACCCAACTGTTTCTGGATAATCTGTTCAGCCAGTTTAAGGAACTCTTGCCTTTTATCTAAAGGTATGGTCGCCCCGGCGGCAATATCATGCCCACCACCCACACTGCCGCTTCCCAGGGAGTCACTTATTTGTGCCATTACTTGTGACAGATTCACACCCTTGTTCACCAAATCCCGTGTAGTTCGTCCCGAGACCTTCAGACCTGTACCATCTTCCATTAGCACGAAACCGAATAACGGTTTATTAGTGTCGGCTTCAAAATTACCCAATAGCATATTTGCGATGGTTCCTACAACATTATCCGGTATTCTATCACCAGCATCAAAATATTGTATTAAACCGTGATCGATTATTCCCTGTTCCTTTATATATAACATCCCTTCCATCAGAACGCTTCTATGCCCCTTCAGCAATTGTAAAGCGTTAGTTAAATGCTCACCACGGTCACCCAGGCAGAGATTAAAGCCAATTTCTGGTTTATTATATTTCCCGCACGAATTTAATAATGTAGCGAATTCTTTGGCATCATGTAAAGCCGTCCCAGAGGTCTCCTCGGGTAATATATATACCTCGCCTAGCAAGCGTTTAGCATCTTTGTGCCCCATACCATTCGACAGCATTAATTCCATAAGTTCCGACAAGATTAACTTGCGTTCGTCATCGGTAAGCTCCACCCAAGTTCGAGATTGACCATTGCTTTTAACCGGAATTCCCAAGCCTTTAAAGAACTTATAACAACTTGCTTCATTCATGGTCAAACCCGGAAAGTATGGATCATTGGAATATAGAATAAGCTTTGTAAGAGGTCTCGTTTCACGACCAAAGGAACTAATATCTAAGATTGTTTTGATCTTCTTGGATTTCTCGGCATCCTCCAGAATCTTACGATTGGTACCTGTTAACTGCCGAAATCTTAAATCTTGCATATCACCCACCGCACCTATAATCGCAAGATACGCCAGGTCGATATTTTTAGAATCCAACTCACGGGCAACCAAATATACTGTTCCAGCACCACTTAGATCATAAGTACCATCGAGATTGAATAGATGTGGGTTCAGGTGATATTTCTCCTTCTGATCTTCGAGGGCAGTACTGAATGCAAGTAGATCTGTTCTTGCCTGGATCGGGACATCATAATCAAGAATACTAGGGGCATGATGATCGGTGATTATTGGTTCAAATTGGCTGATTTGTTTGCACATGCCGCTGCCAAGGTCTGTGAACCAGAATAATGATTGTTTCGGGTTTTGTGATTTTGATTGCTCCTTTTGCAGCTCGCTAATCGCCGAGTCATCCAGTTGCTTGAAAAATTTCACATCATGCCTAATTTCTTCACGGCTGAGAACGTTCGAGGCAATACTTGCGGCGGTTAGACCGTCGGCGTCTATGTGGGAAACCACAATTGCTCTATCAAAATCCTTAGCTTCTATTCGTTCGGCGATGACATTAGCTGTGTCAAATAGATCCTTCGAAGAACTTGGCATATGGTCTCTCCATGTGTAATTGAAATGGTTTTATTTTAAGTATGGATTTGTAATTTTCCCCTTAGCGCCGCACTTTGGACACCTGACCACGATTTTCTCGGTATCTTCGTATGGTATCGGAATTCTTTTGTGGCATTTTGGACAGGGTTTATACTCATAGTCATCCTCGGGCGCGGGTGCTCTAGCCGGTTGTTGTTCGCGAGCTCTACCCCGTGGTGGTTTATAGTCAATATCCACCTCACGCCCACCGCGACCGCCGCCAGAATCACGTTCGAACCCGCGGTCAGAGTCATAGCCACGATCATAATCTTCGCCCCGTCGATCGGCACGACCACTACCCTTTTTCAGGTACGGATTTTCGATTTTCCCTTTACCGCCGCAATGAGGACATTCGAGTGCTACTTTTTGTGTCTCGGTATATGGGATCTCGATCCCTTCACCACACCGCGGACAATCAAGGAACTCTGGTGACAAGGCTCTCCTTGGCCCTGCCGCCGGACGCGCCGGTGGTCTCCGGGCTCTTCTTTTGGAACGTATTATCGCCACTACCACGACGATTATTATCACCACAATGATTATAATAATTATTATAACAAGATATAGAAAAATATCCGTAGTCTCATCAGCATCTTCGCCCGGCTTTGCCAACGGTGCAAAGATTGTTAAGTGATTCGGTCGTGCCCATACCGTATTATTATTTGTCCAAACGCCACTATTTGAAACCTTGGTCCATGCCTTTTGTGTTTCGTCATAATAAAAGATCTTGATGTCTTTTTCAAAAAAACCGTCGGGTATATCCGAATCATTGTATTCAATGGTAAAGAATATGCTCTTTGCTTCAACACCGCCGGTTAATTCGATATTAATATAAATCCCCAGGTCAGCAGCACCCGCCGGCAGCTTGGCAGATGGTTTTGTTGCTTTCTGAATAGAGATTACACCACCAGTACCATCAGCATCTATTGAAACCTCTATCTTATGCTCTTCGATCGTGGCTGATTTTGTAACCTCAACGGTAATATCCGGTTTGCTTCCGCTCAAATCGATAGACCCCATACCTAAGGAATCGAAATATACTTCAAAATCCTGCTTGGCTCGGGTGCTGCCACCTGTTAGTTGAAGATGGTAAACTACACCATATAAATTAAAGTTCGCCGGAACATCTGCAATTTCGGCAAGAGGTACGCGCCATTCAAGTGTTTGACCGTTATCAATCTTTTTTCCCTTAGTGCTGGGTGTGCCTCCAAATGTATTATTAATATATATTAATGGAAACTTAATCTTCGGATCGTCGGAATCTACATATACAAGACCTGTTTCTCCATCCATTTTCGGCTCAATAAAATCTTTATCAACAAAACCTATCCAATAATAAGTCATTTCATAGTATTCACTTTCGTCTGCCTCCGACTCAATTGTCCCTGAGTCATCTATCTTACCTTTCACTTTTAATACAACCACTAATTCATTATCCACACGATTTGAATCCAAGGATATAAGATCGAAGTTCGGATAATCACCAATTTTATTCTCGATAATATCTTCTTCATCGGTTACATTATCTATGTACCCACGTAGAAATCTTACATCTTGCTTTGCATCAGTATACGCACGCTCACACGCCTCTGTAGTTAAATGGTCAAAGCCTGCCAGTGGCCGGCTCTTAGCGTTTTTGGGGTCGGTATGGTTCAAGAATTCTTGGTAATTGGAATACTCATCGGCATCGGGGTCTTCAGAACTGTCATCACGCACCGGATCTAATCCCATTTGTACTTCCCAGCCATCGGGGATACTATCATTATCCGAATCTGGGCAATTTGGGTCTGTATCTTCAGTATATTCATTCAAATTTTTCAAATCATCGTCATCGGGGTCTTCGTCGGCAGTGGAATTATTAATGTTGCCAAAATGTTTAATTTCCCATTTATCCGGCAGATTGTCTGAATCGAGATCCACTTCTTCGGTAGCGGTCGAGTATGTAAGTCTATACTCACCATCCGAGTTTCCATCCACTTTTAGCTCCAGATATAAGCTGGAAAACTCGGTGGAAATATAAGTAAGATTCACCTGTGCACCTTTCAATGGATTTAGGTATTTAATAAGGCCAAATAAATCGTTATATAGATTCACGACGATGTCCAGTGAGCTGTCAGGTGTGATGCTGATACTAATATTTACACTTTTATTCTCTAATTGCAGTACTATTTTGTACAGATCCATTTGATCATTACCTAGGTTCCCACCACCCAACCAACCCTTGTATTCCATTTTTGGCTGCTCAAGGGTAACAAGTGCAGATTGATTACTTCCGGCATCATGACCAGACTTTCCGTCATCCTGGAGGGCTTGATTTATGTGAATTGAAATATTATAATTATTCCTGCCGGAAACTATATTTACACTGAAATAATGGGTTATTGAGCCAGAGCCATTGTTGGTGTACCGGAAGGCCTTATATGCACCCGGGGATATACTTTGGAAGGTTTTAATGATCTTTGAATTATTCTTCATAAATCCAAAATTAATTGCACCGTCCCCCAAACCTGAAGCAGATAAATTGATTTCTGCGATCTTACTTTTAGGTATTATGAATTGATAATAATCCACGACATCCTCGTTTTCGATATCTCCTGTTTTCGCTAAAAACCCGGCATTAGTACCCACTGAGATCAAGGTAGCATTCGAGAAAATATCGCTGGCATCCGTGCCCGAGCCACCATCGTTTTGCGAGGTGATAGTTGTTGATAGATCGTACATGTTTCCGTTATTTTCTGCCCAGACGCCAAGATAGTATGGGCCATTAATAGTTCGGTTGATGGTGTAGTTAAAATAAATTGTGATACTATGCTCAAGCCAGCCGGAATTCCAAAGCTCGTTCAAATCTCCATTATACAGGATAATAGATGTTTTATTACCTGATGGATCAGTAATATACTCCACGGACAGTGTTTGCCCGGCGGCTAGAGCTACCTTGTAATAATCCACTTCATCGTTTTGATCGACATTACCAGAGTATGTCTTATCTGCAATATCGGTGGCATTATTGAATGAATCGTTTGGTTCGACCTCATCGGGGCGTGCTGCGTGGAGCGTACTATTATTGCTGAGGAAAGGGACCAATAAAAATAGGCTTAATAATAGATTCAAAATAATTAAATAACTCAATGTCCGGTAATACTGGGAAATTCTTGCATCTTTCAAATGTCTACCCCTCAATTAGTTCACCTCCAGCGATTGGAACCGCACTCAGGGTTATAAATGTAAAAGAATTTTTGATATAAATATATATTGTGAGATAATTAATAATTAGACTGATATTTATATAAATATATTGCTTAGCTAATAGTATGTCTAATCGGACCGTTACGATATTTTATTGATTAAAAACACTGGCACGAGGGGGAGACCACTACGATTTTAAAATAATTAAAATCGTTGGTGGGAGTGGCGGAAGATCCAAACGAACCCTCGCACCAGCGATTGACTTTTAATTGCCAGGTAAACTCCCAACCTTAAAACTCAAAATAAAATAAGTAACACGTAAATCTTCAATTATAGTTAAGT
>CBFDAW010000261.1:0-5263 GCA_965602865.1 uncultured Thermoplasmata archaeon | reverse complement strand
TTCAATTATTGATTCCATCATTGGGTCCGTAAAGTTTTCGTTTTAAAATTGAATTCAACCGGTGCCGGACTTATTTATTCCACCTATGTTGGCGGATCCCAAGGTGATACTGGTAATGATATTGCCCTAGATAAAAATGGATATGCATTTGTCACCGGCGAGACAAGGGGTACCTTCCCCACTTCTACCACCGCGTTCGATAAAACTCATGACGGAAATGGAGACGCGTTTGTTTTTAAATTAAAACAAGATGGTTCAGACCTTATTTATTCTACTTATGTTAGTAATGGAACCGAGTATGGAAGGGGTTATGGTATTTGTATTAATTCGTTTGGAAATGCTATCATAACCGGTAATACACGAGAACCAAATTTTCACACCACAGCTGGTGCCTATGATACAAGTATTAACGGTGGAAGTGATATTTTTGTATCTAAATTAAATAACAATGGTTCGAAACTACTATATTCGACTTTCATTGGTTCTTATGGCGATGATACTGGTTTAGGAATTAAAGTTGATAATAATAATAACACATATGTGACCGGTGTAACCCGATCACCCACTTTTCCAACTACAAAAGATGCATATGATTCTACACATAACAGTGATGCTGATGTTTTTGTATTAAAATTAAATCACAACGCCTCGAATCTAATCTATTCAACTTATGTGGGCGGTAAATTGGAAGATTTAGGTCGTGATATCACAATTGACGATATGGGAAATGCATATATCATAGGTTTTTCTGAATCTTCAGATTTCCCAACAACTGATGATGCTTTTAACCGAACCTTATTAGGTCGGAATGATGCAATATTCTTTGGTATTAACCATAATGGTTCAGAACTAATTTATTCAACATATTTTGGAGGAACTGGAGGAGAAGATGGTAGGGATATTGCAATTGATTCAAACCTAAATTTGTATTTGGTAGGTATGACCTCGTCAAATGATTTACCAAATACTACGGGTGCTTATGATACAACTTTAAATGGTTATTCAGATATTTTTGTGGCAAAATTTAAAATACGCAACATTTTCAATATCACATCAGTATCATTATTGAAAGATAAGGTATCAACATCTACTGTCTATTCCCGAAATGGCTATTATACCTTCAGGATCAAATTTTTTCATAATGCAGACCAATCGAACTTGGGAGTGGTAACGCTACGCTTGGACCCAGATGGGCAGGATATTATACTTCAATGGGATAGCTCAACTGGTAAATTCCAAGAGATCTCGGATCCAAATAATTTAATCACAATACATAACTCGAGCAAGGCATTTAATAACCGTTCAAAGTGGACTGTAAAGTTCAATATCATTTTTAACTGGACATATCCACATGAAGATCTCAACGATATTCAGATATATGCCACGAGTTACAAATTACCCACTGCTTGGCTTAATGCTTCTGAATTTTTCCAAGTAGAAAACGATCTGATTTTCAAAGGTTCATTAGTTGTCTATGGTGAATATGATCGGATAATAAATGAAAACGATTTAGTTAGGGGTGGTGAGATATTGAACTGGTCCGGATTGTCTGTGGTATATGAAGGTACATATGATGAGTACCCACCTCCTGAAGAATATAATATTACCATCTGGGATGAGAATCTTGATTGCTGGTCGGATTCACTATTGAAAGGAGAAGGATGTTATATTGAGACAATTACATGTAATCTTACAGATACAGACGGTTATAATTATACGATTAATATTTCAGGAATACCATCTGAATGTGATGCTACAGATGAGACCTTCACTGTTAAAATTGACGGTGATAATGTTTCATTTTCAGATCCTACACCAATTGAGGAATCATGGCAGACCAGTAAGAATGTTTTAGCTGGGGTCACGATCTTTGACCATGGTGGTGGTGAGGTAGACGGTTCTACCATTTTTAGGTCAGTTTCAATAAATAACGGCACATCATGGACTAACTGGGAAAGTGCTCTTAAATCAGCTTTATCGGAGAGTATTACAGTCCAAAACGAGGTCAATTTAGTGGAAGGTACTGAGAACCTAATAAAATGGCAAGCAAGCGATTCATTAGGTAATGGTCCTCAAGAAAGCGAAGCATATAGAATTAGAGTAGACACAAAAGAAGTATCTTTTTCTGATTTCTGGCCGCTTACCAATGTAGTATCTTTGACAGAAGAGGTTAACACAGGTATTACAATTACCGATACCACCTCTGGTGTTAATGCATCCTCCATTGAGTATTCAATCTCAAATAATGGTGGAGAGGATTGGAACCCATGGACAAAAGTTAACGGATACAATGATGGATTGGAGATAAAGATAGATATCAATATAACATTTGAAAACGGCACCAAGAATAGGTTAAAATGGCGAACTTATGACCTTGCCGGAAATGGACCGACCGAATCATATACACATCCAATAATAGTTAATGCCTGGGTCCCGCCGATAAAATCAAAAGTAATATTACTTTCACCACCAATAGGAATGTCATTGAACAAGTCTTCAACCCAACTTACTTGGGAGCTTGAAAACTCCACTATGGAAAATGTGGTTTACGATTTATATTTTGATAATGTTACGCCTCCACATATTCATGAAAAGGATATACTAACCTTGAATTATACTATTGATAACTGAAAGACGGTGACACATATTACTGGCGGGTGATACCGAAACTGAACGATATTGAAGGCACATGTTTAAGTGGTATTTTCTGGTTCAAAGTTGAGCTACCAGTTGTGGAAAAAAACTATGCCTTATCAATAATTGGCAGGGACTCTATCTCAATGTATCCCGGTGAAAATGAAAGTATTGAATTAACAATCAAAAACATTGGCTCGCATGAAGATATCGTAAAATTAGATCTTAATGCGGGTGAGTTATACAACTATGTCAAGCTCGATGACTTCTCCACATTAACATTATCCCCAAATGCAGATGGAAAACGAAATGTAACAATATTATTACCCAAGACAATCCAACCAGGCAATCATACTATCATTGTTACAGGTAGTTCTATGAACAGCGAAGGGCTTGTGATACCATTTGGGATCAACCTCGAGATCAAGAAACCTGATAAGCCTGGGGATAATGGTAAACCAAACGGAACATCACGTGAGCCAGAGAGCGAAACCGATGATTTATTATTGTTCATCATAATTGGATTTATTGTAGCTGTGGTAATTTGTTTGGCAGTTATCGGATTTATTATGAAACGAAAAAAACGATTTGCATTAGAAACCTTGCCTGGGTATTCTATCACAACTAGGCCACAGCCATCAACTGTAGTCACCATTGGCGAAAACCCACCTCTTACTGGACCTTTGGTCCAAACCCAGGTGCCATCTCCTCCAACACCTCAATTCAATCAACCCACACCTCAACAACAATCCATTCCAACCATTGCCACACCCGAAACACATTCCACTCCAACCATCGATCAAACACCTACAGTAGCTATCCCAAGCTTTGCCCAAACACCGCAGTTACCACCGGCGCAAATTCCACCAGTAGATAAAAAACCTGAATTAGAACTCTCTGGTGACACACAATCATATGTTTCTGATCAATCTCATACAACCACACCGGGACAATCCCAACCTACGATTCAAGAACCATCTCAAGCCACAAACACCGAACCCCAAATCTCAGACCAAACTCAACAGATCAATCAGCTAACTACATCAGAAGAACCAACCTCACAACCTAAAATACACGAACCCTTAGAAACCGAAAAACAACCAAACAATCAAAATCAAAATGACGGTTCAACACAATGATTTAATTGCTCGTTGTGTATATTTTTATTAGTAAATATTAATCAAAGAACAGGGATCCATAAAGTATATCCAAACCCAAAAAATCCAAAGCCACGATCGAGTCCAATGGTTACTGCGGCCGCTGCGGCAAGCCCATTAGTACCCCATTTTGCACGGGCTGCGGGCAAGCCACCCAGGAACCACTAATCACGATTAATTGATGGTTTGGGGGGAATTCTAAATCCCAAGTATCAAAATCCCAAGAGTCGAGTAGCGCGGGGGAATTTCACCCCCACGCCCTCACAGAACCGGACGTGAACCTCTCGATTCATCCGGCTCTTATTACGGAAGTTCATCGCTACTACGAGTTGTTCCGCCCCTGTGCCCTGCATCGGTACTCTGACTCTTATGGGGCTTCCACTTGAGTTTCTCCCTTAACATCAGGGCGACAGGTTCCCACGTTCTACACAAGAGCCCAGTCCAAGTTCACGCCACCTCTATGCCGGACGCCGCTCAGACAGTAAACAGGTATCCTCTAAGCTAATCCTAGAATAAATTGTGCTTCTAGTTTTGACGTCGTAAAGAGGTTTACGACACCTCGTCGGTGGTTCATTTGCATTCGTCTCCTTGGACCATATCTGACACGGTCATTGCCATGCCTTTTCCTCAACGCTCACCACAATGGCTCTTGACCAGTGCAGCTTGAGGTGATTTGAAGCCAGGGGTTTGAATTCCGAATAATATTATAAAGTCTCAGTAAAGGAATTCTAAGCTCGAAAAAAAATAAGAAGTCATTAAAAATTAAACTTATTTTTTTTGTGTCGCTCCTGTAAGCCGGCTCCGAGGGGCTAAACCCTCATCTCTTGTACAGCTTCGTGGCGCACACAATTCTCCCCAATTCTTTGCTTAAAATCGACCACCGTCCTAAAAAATGGTGATAAATTATCAATTATATGCTATTTTTAGTCCGACCCTACAAAGTTTATTGTTTATTTGGAACATAAACTTTGCGCCACCCCATTCTCAGTAGATCCCATTTAATTTTTGCTATTTAACATTTTTAATTAAGTTAAATCCTAAATTCGAAGCTCTAAATCCTAAACAAATCCGAAATACGAATTTTCCAAACTAGTTTTTTCTGCAGAAATTTAGAATTTAGTGCTTAGAATTTGTTTAGGATTTCGTATTTAAGATTTCGAATTTGACCTAATGCATATTCGAATAAATCCCTCTTCGGGCTCGTAAGCCCTCCTCTGGGTGGGGCATCCACAGCATCTTCGCCGTTGCTGGGTTATTGGTGCTCCGATGTAGTTCGGGCTTTAATAACTTTCAGGATATTTGTCAGTTGTTAGATTATTCATTTAGTTAATAATGAAGGATCTATTATACCCGGTTGTACATAACTAATAGATGTTTTACAATATGGACATTTAATGACTTTTTTTGAAGGTTTAATATTTAATCCCCAATTCTTAGGCAATTTTACTTTTTCATTGCAGTTAGGACAAATT
>CBFDAW010000260.1:0-5264 GCA_965602865.1 uncultured Thermoplasmata archaeon | reverse complement strand
GGAACCGATAGCGTAATTGATACTCTTGGGAATATTTATGTTACAGGATATACACAATCAAATAATTTTAATACAACCCCTGGAGCATATGATGTAGGTTATAATGGTAATTATGATGCTTTTATAATGAAGTTTAACAACACGGGTTCATCTCTCGATTATTCGACATATCTTGGTGGTTCAAATGAAGAGGCTGGAATGGGAATTGATATAGATACCAAAGGGAATGCAGTAATAACCGGCTATACCTCAGGACCGAATTTTCCTAATACTACCGGTGTAATTGACCCAACTCACAATTCAATGTATGATGTTTTTATTAGCAAAATTGATGATAAAGGGACCAATTTGATCTTTTCAACTTATTTAAATGGCTCAAGTCAGGATTATGGTTATGATATTGCACTTGATTCAGTCGGAGATATATACGTAATAGGCCAAACAGCGTCATCCGATTTTACTACTACCCCGGATGCGTTTAATCAATCATACATAGGGAGTACCGATATATTTTTCTTAAAATGTGACTCTAGTGCAACGAAAATAATTTATTCCACATTTATTGGAGGTTCAAGTACTGAAACACCTTTAGGCATGGATTTAAGTTCATTAGGTTCTGTGTATATAACAGGAGGTACCGCATCAAATGATTTCCCAATATCCGCCGGTGCAATTAATACTACATACAACGGAGGAGGTGACATTTTCATAGTCGAATTTGCCACACGAGAGATTTTAATTATAAATTCACTATTACTTTTAAAAGATGATTTACCAACGAATATTGTTTATTCAAAACTTTGCCCTTATACATTTAGAGTTGGAATAACTGACACTGTTAACATCACAGATTTGGAAGATGTAAAATTAATATTAGATCCCCAAAATACGAATATTCAATTTATATTTAATCTATCAACAAGTAAGTTTCAAAAATTAAATGATCCAAATGAATATGTAATATTAGAATCATCTAGCAAATTCAAGAACAATATATATTGGTGGACAATTGATTTTAATGTGACATTTAACTGGACTTATCCCGATGAAAATTTTCAAGATGTGGAGGTGTTAGCATTTTCGAAAACTCTACCATCAACGAATTATACTAAAAAAGGAATTTATCATGTGGAGAACGATTTAGAATTCATTAGAACATTGGTTGTGAGGGGAGAGGATAATCGATTAATTAAAGAAAATTCACTGGTTCGAGGTAAAGAAAGACTTAGTTGGACTAACTTGACCGTTGTTTATGAAAATACAACAGATGTTTTTCCATTGGAGAGCGAGTTCGATGTAACAGTTTGTGATGAACGCGGTTCATTTTGGACAACTTCACCAAAATCCGGAGAAATATTTTTTGTTGAAACTGTTGCTCCGAATATAACATACAATACGAATTTTACTTATATCATTAAAATTTCTGACTTACCAATGGCATGCGATAATACGGATGAAATGTTTACAATAATACTCACTAGAATTCCACAAGAGAATGATAAATCCAATGAAACATTTAATGTATTCGTTGACGCCGAGAATGTTACATTTTCTGAACCCACGCCACCCGAGACCATCTGGCAAACAGCAACTGAGATACCTGTAGGCATTTCAATTACGGATAAAGGTGGCGGTGATGTAGATGCAAGTACAATAATGCACAGATATTCGACGAATGACGGTGAAAGTTGGAGTGATTGGAAATTTATTTCAGGCTTAAAATCGGAAAAGACAGTTGTAACTCAAGAATATTTTAAATTTAGCGAAGGAACTGGAAATTTAGTTAAGTGGCGAGCCTTTGATTCTGTTGGTAATGGGCCGAATGAAAGTTTAAGTTATAGGATATTAGTTGATACCGAGAGTGTTACTTTTTCTAATTTCCAGCCATTAGCTACCGATGTTTCCATTACCGAGGAGGTTGAGATTAATATTACAATTTCAGATACAAACTCAGGTGTGGATGCGTCAACAATTGAATACTCCATTTCAAATAATAGAGGTAATACTTGGGATGATTGGCAGCAAGTTAATGGTTATAATGATGGAAAAGTTGTGGTTGTAAAATTAAATCTTACTTTTCCTAATGGTACAGATAATATGATAATATGGCGTGCGGAAGATATTGCGGGGAATGGACCAATAGAATCTCAACCTTATGTGATACTTGTTAATACTTGGGTGCCGCAGATAAAACCAAAAGTTACACTTTTATCGCCATATAAAGGTAGTAAAATAAATGAATCGAGTGTAACGCTAAATTGGATAGGTGAAGAAATAGAGTCAGATAATATCACATATATTTTATATTTTGGAAATAAAACTCCTGTTGAAATTTATGAAATAGATATTAAAAATACGAGTTATTATATGGATGGGTTGGTAGATGGTGAGGAATACTATTGGTATGTTATACCCAAACTGGACGATATTTTAGGAACTTGTGATAGCGGTGTATGGTGGTTTGAAATTGAATTTACAATAGACATTCATTTATATGAACTAGACATTAGCGGACCAACTTCCGTATCACTATACCCCGGAGAGAATAAAAGCATTGAATTTACGATAGTAAATCTAGGAAACAAAGATGATATAATAAAATTGGATATTGAAGCTAAAAATCTGACTAATTTTATTTTATTTCACGATCATTCACTTATTAATTTAAAAAGTAAGCAATATACCCAACGAAAATTAAATATAAACATTTCAGAAAACACTAAGTTAGGGTTCTATCAAATTATTTTAACAGCAATATCTGTGAATAGTAGTGAAAAGGTAAAGGATATTCATATATTAACCCTTGAAATAAAAGAACCCATACAACCTGAACCTGAGGAAAGTGAAGATAAGGAAAATAAAACTGAACGAGAATCATTTGATATATTCCAATTTTTATTGATTGCAATTATAATAATTATAATTTTAATTTTAGCACTTATACTAGTAATTACCAAACGTAAAAAACAAGTAGAAAAAGAATTACTATCGGCTGGTACTTATGCTGTTAAACCAGGGGCTCTTCCGTCGCATGTAATCACTCTTGACCAAGTCTCTGCACCCGAGACTGCGGCTAAATTACCAAGTTCAATAATCATAACCGCTCAACAACCACTGGCAGCTTCAACGCTTGTGCCTGCACTGGCAAAATCAACTGTTATAACAAAAGAACCATTTCAACAATTACCTCAATTACCACCTGCGAAAATAAATGATGTAAAACCAAAAGAAAGTCAAAAGAGTGTAGAAATACCATCACCTACATCAACTGTAGCCCAACCAACACACCTAACTCAAGGACCCACTGTTCATTTACCTGAAACAAAACCGGCATCACAACCATCATTACAACCATCGTCACCAATCGCAAAACTAGTAGTACCAACAATAATAGAACCAACGGTTGTTGAAGACACTCACATTGCGAAACCAGTTGAATTGCATGAAGAACCTACCTTAACTAAACCAGGGATTATTCCTGAAAAAATACAATCTACGCAGAAAAAAGATAATAATAATGATTATTGAGTTAATAAAAATTAAAATTCAATCCATAGACCAATCAATAATCAAAAAGTTTCTTTTGCACCTTCTTTTCGTCGGTTTTATCATCTTTTAGGTTATTATTGTCCTTTTGTTTCTCGTTCTCTGGGGCATTGTTTGATGTGGTTTTTTGTTCCTGCTTTGAGTTTTGTTTATTACTTTTTTTAGCTCCCTCTTGAGAAGCCACATCATTTTTTTCTTTACTTTGTGACGGAAATATTTCCGGTGATTTTACCGCCTGCTTTTTACCGCCGCGCTCCAGTGTATCTCTGATTTCATTTAATAGGTATTTTAACTTATTCGAATTGATTTTTTCATCCAATAACCAGCTGATCTCTTCCTTAGATAAATTTAAATCTATGCTCATATTAATCGCGAATTCGTGGTCTACTTTGTAAATTTGCCGGAAATCTGGAAGTATATCCTGTAATACAACATTCGATGATGTGTGGCAGTAACGCCCGATCTTTTTTGCTACGGCTTTTTGAAGCTGGCGGGTTTGTTTGGTTCTTGACATTTGCAAAATCCAGCTCGGGAATTGGTATTTGACCCAACCGTGGTACCTTTCCTGTTTGGCTAATGCAATTCCCGAGGTCATTAAATCAGTTGCATATGACCACAGCCCATAATGCTGTCTTCTTCTAACCCTACCAAGAAATATATCTGCCTTACTCAGAATATTAAAACCATTTACCAGATCGGCTGGTCGGCGGTATTCCAAAGGTAAGTTCTCGTCCAACCATTGAATGACATCCTCTGGTGACTCGTCCAGGTCCCAAAGCGCTTTTTTAGCGCGCTCGGGGTCTGTACCTTTAAGTATTTCCCGAACAGCATCAAAGATCGTGGTTTTTATATTTCTATACCCAAGAACTTTTAAACGATCAAAGGTAATTTGATTCACCCCCTCTCCAAGTAATTGAAGATCGTTAATCCCTGAGCGCAGGTCGCCATCGGCTCGCCGGCTTAGTTCGTCCAATGCTTCCGGTGAAATCTTTATACCTTCGTTCTCGCAGATACCTTTTAAAACTAACCGGACCGTTGGCTGCCGAATTTTGTTGAACTTTACCACTTCGGTGAGCTGTTTGATAGCGGCGCCAGAGTCTCGGGTCAATTCGTATATATCGTTCACGATTAAAATGATGGGTTGCCGGGTTATTCTGAGAGTCTCGATGATTGCCGCTTTTCCACCACGGTCGCTCATATCCTTATCCGGTAATTCGCGTTTTGTCATGCGCTCGAATAAATTATCGGCTTCATCCAGAATAATGAGCTTTATAACGCCTGCGTGAACCGATAAGAACTCGCCGGTTGATGTAAAGGTTTCATTTATTGAGCCAACTAAGGCCGTACTTCTGATGTTCTCCGCATTTCGTGCGTCAGAGGCATTTAGCTCGATAACGCCCCAGTTAAAATCGTTCGCCAGTGCGTGTGCGGCACTTGTTTTACCGGTCCCGGGCTTGCCAGCAAAAATGAGCCCTTTTTTTACGGAAGAACCGGCTTCCCAAGCCGCCGCCCAGTTACGAATGGTCGCTATCGCTTTATCATTACCTCTGACCTGGTTTAACGTCTTAGGTCTATATTTTTCAGTCCATTTTAGATTTTGGACTTTAGCCTCCTCTATGACCACGAAAATCATACCAAATACGTCTTTACAGAATTAATGTTTTTGTTCGGGGGCGGGAGTGAATTTACTTTTTTACTTAAAATGAAATCAAAAGATA
>CBFDAW010000259.1:0-5266 GCA_965602865.1 uncultured Thermoplasmata archaeon | reverse complement strand
ATTATCGCCGGCATGCTCGCCATAGTTTACGAATTCTGCAATCTCCGCCAATCGTAGTTCATCCGTATTAGGCCCCATTAAAAAACCGAAGATCGCACCCGAGTCGTTTCCATTAGGCGAATCGTAATAGGGTGCACCGATTACTATATCACCGTAATCATTAATGTCCAAATTATTGCAATACCCAACACTGGCTCCAAAGCCACTGAATGCCGGACCAACGAATCTGATATCGGGAGCCGGGTTGATACGAAGATATACATTATCGAAATTGAAGACACCATCTTCATAGACTCCTCCTGATATCCAATAATACTCTCGAAGTTTGGCGCCAATATCTAAGTAGTATGAACCAGCATTTGAAAAACACTCGGAACACTTCTGGATAAACACACTTGTCAGATCTTCTGGCAAGGTCGCCCAGTACGTTTCGTTACTGTTATCTTTATTTTCATTGTCACCAGCGTCCTTATCGAGGTTCCAACCCAGTGCTAAATTCTCCGTCGTGCTACGAATAAACGTTTTTAACCAGATCGTGTCATCTTGGTCCAATTCATGATTTTCAAAGCGCCAATCGTATGATAACACTGCATCACAACCCGACTCGAGAGCCGTCACCATCTCAGGTGTGATCGAGAATTTCACGCCGTATGCACCGCTGTCCGGTTTCGCACCAGACCAGCCACCACCGCCTAATGTACCGCCAATTGCAATAATCAACTCATCATCTGCCGCAACCTGATTGGAGTCCGTGGTATCGGCGCCGTTGTATTTAACCGCTGACCCCGCCGTCCCACCAGAACCATATACACCATTCCATACATCCCAACCATCATCAGCACCGGCTATCCCCGGAGTATTACCCGTGGTCTTTAAACCGGAATCGAACTCGATATGCGGTGTTCCCCGTTCTTCATCCCTCTCCCAAAGATCGGGTACTATCGGAGGTACATTTAAGGTACTGCCATAATATAGATGTGCATAATTTCCGCCGGGGGCGCCGATTATAATATCTGTTTTACCATCATTATCCACATCACCTGCTTTACCGAGCGAATAGCCGAACCTGTCTCCGTGATTCTTACCGGTCAGGATCGTAGTTGCAAGATTGATCGAGTCAATATTCTTGTATCGTTCTTTACCGGGTAATAATGCCGCATATCCACGACCTTGGTCTGGGGCACCGATCAACATGTCGGGATAACCATCGTCGTTGATGTCGCCGACGCCTTCGAGGGCTGTACCGAAACCGCTGTTCTTTTGACCTACAATAATAACACTCTTTTCATTAATAATCTTCATGGTTATATTATCGAAAAATGCCATCATACCGCTATCGGCTCTTACAGCCCAAAATTGGTCTAGGAAACAGCCAAAATCCCAATAATACGAGCCGATACCGTCGATATATTCGGTAATATCCCATTCAAAACTTCTATAAATCGGCCCCCAAGGCGGAGTATTAGTCGGATCCTTTTTGTAGAATACATTTATTTGGTTACCTACGATCTCATTTCCTAAATAATATTTACCGGAATTATTCCAAATTCGAGAGCGGATTGAATAAGCCAAGTATTTGCTCAAATTACTACTACTATAAATTGCATTCGTATCTACTGCCCCATAATCAAAAGCAATTGTAATGGTACTATTGGATGAAATATAATCATATAATTCATCGGTAATATTGAATTCGATCCCCCATGCCGCCGAGGCGTCAGGGTCGTAACCGGATGTATCAAAGCCATAAGGGTTGTAGTCAGTATGGTTCCTGCCGATCGTCACCTCCAAAGAGGTCCGATTGCCCCAGGTCAGGCCATCGGCGTCGGGGCCATCAGCTTCCCAGGACGCATAATGAGTACACATATCTATGGCTGCATCGCCGCCGTACACGGGGTCACTGAGGATATCTGTCCAATCCCAGCCATCATCATCACCGTCGAGACCCCAGGTATTGTTGTCTGTATAGGTTTCGTTAACGTAATTATTAACACCTTTTGAAAAATCCACAATTCCGGGTGTGCTCAGATTGTCATCCCAGAGATTCGGGTTAATAGTCACTTTATTCTTATAACCGTAGGTGATTATTATTTGATCGGCATTGGGTGCACCCACTAGTACATCACCGTAATCATCCTTATTTATATCCCCAACGCCGGCGACTGCAGTACCGTAATATCCGCCGTCAACTAACCCGTCCAAGATACGATCTGCACAGGATGAGGCGCTGAAACTACCACCCGGGATCGTACCGCCGTAGAAGATGAATGCGCGCCCACGGTTGTTAAGCGCGCCCGGGGCACCAACGATCAGGTCGTTGAGCCCGTCATTGTTCATATCACCAGCATCGGCGACATCCCAGCCAAATCTATTATTAAGGCCGTCGCCGTAGATTGCGACATCGGCTTTTGAATAGTTTAGATCATCGAAACCCGAATTAGCTTTGCCATAGAAGATATAAGCCGCCCCTACATCTTCAAAATACGTACTATCATGCCCTGGTGCGCCCACTACCAGGTCTGGGTAAGCATCACCGTTGAGGTTTTCGATATACGATATGTTCCATCCGTAATTCGAGTCTTCGTCTTCACCAACGCCACCCCAAATGTACTGCTTAAATGAGTTATATGGTTGTTTACCGCCGGCTCTTGCAGCCTCCGGGGCGGTACCAAAATTTATGCCGTAAAAATTCATTGAGAGCAAAGCCAGTACAAAAAAAGTTGCTGATAATTTTACCAATACATTAAACTTCAAGAGACATACCTCCGAGATTAGACTATTTGATCTTTAATTTTACAATCTTGGCCTATTATTACCTGGCGATGGGAGTATGAAATTAAACACTTGAGCCACTAAGATCCGATCATCCTCGAGTTATAATCATCTATTACTATGTAATGTAGTAGTTAAATTTAAATTGGGGGATTAATAATAGTCTTATTACCATTTAATTGGGTTTATATAAATTTACCTTTCATATATGCAAAAATCCGTTAATTTTCACATAAAATCTTTCTATGTTTCTTTTTCGTCTTCAGTTTTCTTGTTCTCCTTAGCCTCGGGTTCCAAACCAGACGGTACATTTTCCGGCTCGGGTAGTGAGACGTCGGGTTCAACGGGCAGCTCGACCACCGCCGTTTCGGCGCCCATCTCTTCTTCGAGTGTTTGTGTTTGAGCGTTGGCAAAGGGCGAAGTTGGTATTTCCGAATCTCCGGCGGCTTCTACTTGTGGTTTGCCTTCTACGAACGGTGATACCGGTATCTCCGGTTGCTCGGCAGCCAGCGCCGGTGCCAAGGGTGCCTCGGGTGCACCCTCTGTTGCATCAGGACTAGGTGTCCCGGGAAGTAACTGCGGCAGCATATCATCAATGGCGGGTAGTTCAGGTGTGGACCCCGGGCTGGGTGGTGTTGTGCCCAGGAGTGGTGCTTCGCCAGGTCCAGACCCTACCATTTCAACTGCTAGGTCTTTGAAATCACGGTCAGCGGTCAGTGCCCGGTCACCTGGCATAGCTGGAGAACCTTCAATTAGCGGCACATACGTTTGGACGGATTCTGCGGTCGGTTTGGAAACATCTGCACCGGTTGTGTGTGTGGGCGCTATCCCCGTCCCGTTCACCGGCACAACCTTGCCTTTTTGTGCGCTCGTCTCCCGCATCTCAGCGGTTACCTCTTCGATCAACTCTTTTTCCCGCCGTTTCAAGCGACGCAATAGGAAAATTGAAATTAATCCAATGATGATAATAATGATGATAATAATTATAAGCATTGTAACCCAGGCTGGTAATTCATCCTTAGTTTTTTGTGCTTCCTTAATGCCTTCCTTTACCTCAAATGGTCCTTCTATTAGTTCCATCTGATTCCCCATCTTGTCTTTTGCTATCACCTTGATATAATACTCTCCATTATATACCTCTTCAGTATTCCAGACGATTTTGTACACGTTGTCTTTTTCCGGTTTCAACCTGGAGCCTATTAATTTCCAGGTATTATTATCTCGGGTATAATAAAATGCCACACTATCCACATCATTTTCGAAATCGATCACCTCGACCACGATGGATTCCAACTGTGCCAGAGGTACGCCTTTTGTAGGTGTTTTGAATATGATCCTCGGCGGGTTATCCATTCTATTATGCACAATGACCTGGCTATCGGAAATATCCGTACCAATCAAATTAGTAATATCCACCGCCTCGGCTTTTAACCAATATATATCATCTGACACAAGGGTAGTATCCCAGGTGATCTCATAGTACAGCTCTTGCTCCTCCATCGGGTTCCCGCTCAGGTCACTGCTGATTAGCTTCCACGTATCCTGGTCTAATGAATAATAAAATTTAACGCCGTTTTCATCCAAATTATTCTCCAGATCGAACACAGAAGCATTGAGCTTAACCTGCCCGGACAGGTTTCCAAAACCCGGACCAAGATATGTAACACTGGGCGGGTTCTGCAGGTAGTTATGTATGTAGAAATATTCCGAATAACCTTCACCTTTAAGACCGTCATAATCGGATGCTTCGGCTTTTAGCCAGTATTTGCCATCTGCGTGCATTGCACTATCCCAGGAGAATTCATAGATGCTACCACCGGTGTCCAACGGTGAGGGTACATTGGAGAGCACGGTCCAATCCTCATAATCCATGGAATAGTAAAATATCACACCAACCGAATCAATATTATTCTCCAGATCCAGTGCAGAAACATGAACATTAAATGTGCCATTGATATATTGCCCGCAAGATGGTGATAAGATTTTTACAAATGGCGGATTCAACTCCGAGTTGTGAATAAAGATCGGTTGATCCGAGACATACCAACTCGTTAACGAAGTGGTATCGGAAACCGAAACATTTAACCAGTACTCACCGTCTGGAACGGTGGCGGTCTGCCACAGGAAATCATAGGTTTCGTTATCACCGATTCTGGGTTCGGCGCTGTTGCCTATTAATCTCCATTGGCTCAAATCCGGTGAGTAATAATAATCCACGCCATGGGTATCAATATTACCTTCCAAATCCCGGACACGAGCCATGAGTATTTGGGTTTCCACCAATGTTTCACCACCCCGGGGTGAAATTAATTGGATTGAAGGTGGATTGGTATCCAGATTATGCACCATGAACACGGAACTTATGCTTTCGTTCGTGAGACCTTCACTATCACTAACGTATGCTTTCAACCGGTACCAGTCATCAGGTACGGTGGTAGTGTCCCAGGTCATTGAATACATATGTGCACCGGTGTCGTTGAGCTTTGGTGTGGGA
>CBFDAW010000258.1:0-5271 GCA_965602865.1 uncultured Thermoplasmata archaeon | reverse complement strand
CCTGCCCTCGATTCGGTTTTGGTACCCATTATGATCCTGGTAAATAAAAAGTCCACCATCTATAACATTTTCAATTTGTGTTTTTATAATTAGGTTCCCAGTAGTATCAATTTCCAATTCTTCCGCACCTTCGTATCTTAATCTAATCTGGTCTACCTCTGCCCCAGGGTATATTATGAAATCATATTTTAATCCGTTTTCATTAGAATAGTATCGAAGATCTATGCTATCCCATACATTCTCATAGTAGATCTCGTTAAAATTAGGCACATTTGAGCACCATTTTGATGAATCGTTACCATAGAAGAAATTACTATTCCAGGCTAACCTATTTCGACCCACGGGCTGCACTGGGTTCGCCCCTACGAACTCCTGTTTGATAACCACGCGCTTGTATCTTACTGGTTCCGGCTCCTTAAACATTTCCATCGGGTCGAAAGGTTCTTTCGATTCCCGAATCCCCATTCCCGATTTCTGATGTTCATCGATTATCTCTTCCCTGACTTCAAACCAAACACCATCATCTGTGAACCAGATACAACTCCCTTGTGAATAGAATCTTATAGCTTCGTTTTTAATTTGACCTTTATTTTCCAAGAAAAAAGGTTGAATGTTTGGTATTATTTCATTTATAATCTTACCTTTTGAATTCAAAGGTTCAGGTAATATATTTGATAATAATGGACCATTTTTTTGTGAAGGTTTTATAGATATTTTATTTGAATTAACATCCATTGTTATCGAACCTAAAATTAAAATGGATATTAACAAAAATGCAATCAACCTAACATCCATAATTTAACCCCTTTATTCAAAATTTTCAATACAATCAAGGAATTATGTCCATATAAAATTTTCTGGAGAATATATTTCTTAAAAAAAATTAATTAAACCAAATCTCGCCTCTAGATAACTCTCCAAAATCCCAATAAATACCAAATATCCTTATCCTTTGGGATTTTGAGTTTGGGATTTTCTTTAATCAGAATATTATGAACTTATTATTAATAGATACTTGGTTTTGTATTTGGGATTTATTCATTATATACCATACCAAGATTATGTGAAAGATTGTAGAAGAGGCTGAATAATTGAATAATGGTGGTACATTCACTCTACTCCTATCTTATTTTATATATATACTCTTTTTAATAAAGAATAAGCACCGTAATAAAACGGACAGATAGGTGTTAAAATGAATAACGATATGGAGCTTGCGTCCCATCTGGAAGATCTAACCCGGGCGCTGGGAGATAATGTTGATTCGCAAAAAGTCGAGAGTGAATTGAAAAATTGTTTGGATAATTTCAACCTTCCGATTAATGAAGCTAAACGTTGTGTAATAAAAAAATTCGGTTATGACCCGCAAATTCTTGGAAATGCCGTGGATAAGACTATCCGGGAGCTATCACAAGTTGAAAATAGTGTAAATCTACTCTGTAGAATAATCTATATCGATGATAAAGAGATTTCGGTTAACGGCAAGCCAAAGAAGATCTCGTATGGTATTCTAGCAGACCCTACTGGTACCATTCCGTTCACTGCGTGGCATGAATTAAACTGCGATAAGGGGGAGGTAATTAGGATATATAACGCATACACAAAATCGAGGAACGAAAAACTCCAGGTTAATTTGGGAGATCGAACACATGTTCGCATTATGCCACCGGATGCCTTGCCGCAGGGTAGGAATAATGGCAATTTCCAGAAGTATTCAGTGACCGATTTCCGAGACGGTCTGGGGAACATTGAGACAGTGCTACGAATTCTAGACATCGAAGAGCGAGGCGTTACGATCGATGGTGAAAAAAAACAGATCTTTAAAGGCTTTGCCGCTGATGAGACCGGTAAATGCAGATTCGCCGCATGGTCGGATTTTAATTTGAACAAAAATGATGTGGTCCAGGTCAAAAGCGGATATATCAAATCCTGGCGTGGTGTGCCCGAACTGCAGTTGAACGGTGGGACCATCGTGGAAAAGATGCAAAATGACGTTTTGCCCTCGCTGGACATACTAGCCCAAGATAAAGTGCTCCCCATCTGCAAGCTCAAGGTGCTAGGCGGTGCCGCCGGGGTAGCGGTGGAGGGGATAATACTGGATATTCGCCCGGGCAGTGGACTAATCGAGCGCTGTCCTGAATGCCGTAGGGTTTTACAAAATAGTATGTGTATGATCCATGGTAAAGTAAAAGGTGGTTTTGATCTTCGGGTCAAGAGCGTTTTAGACGATGGTACGGGGGCAATTACTGTAATACTTGGCTTGGAGATTACTGAAAAGATATTGGGCATGGATCTAAAAGCATGTCTGGAACTGGCAAAGGAACAATTGAGGACGGATGTGATTCATGAACGATTGATAGAAAAATTGTTAGCGCGTCCGATCCGGGTTGCAGGTATCGTTCTTTCTGATGAGTTTGGACTTATGATGATCGGGAATTCAGCGGAGATGATTTTGCCGAAGATTAAGACAGAATCGTTGAGCTTGCTCGATGAATTAGGAATTAATATCAATAACGAGGTGTGAGACCATGGCGAATCGTGAGCTTGCATGGCGGATATTTGCCGGTGAATATAATAATACTACATTACAAATCGAGCCGGCCCAGGAGCGCGAGCCGGGATATCTGGTAACGCCGCTCGGGGCAAAAATCAATCGTATATATATCGTTGGTGTGCTTACTGATGTCGAAAAACTGGAACGAAATGGTAATACCCATTACCGCGCTAGAGTTTCGGATAGAACCGGTGTGTTCTATATCTACGCCGGTCAATATGACCCGAAAGTAATTAAAATACTATCTGAGCTTGAACCTCCAGTGTATGTCGCAGTGATTGGAAAAAGTAGAATGTACTCTCCCGAGGAGGGTGTTACCTATGTTTCGGTTAGACCGGAAAATATCATAGTGGTGGATAAAAATGTTCGGGATTATTGGTTGCTGGATGCCTGTAAAAGTATGAAATCCAGATTGGATGCGATCACTGAAGCACAACAAATGGAGCCTCCGGAGACGGAGAAATTGGTCAAATTGGGTTTTGATCCCATCGTTGCTCGGGGGGTCATTGATGCACTACAACACTACAAACAACCCGATATCATTCAGTATCGTAACATGCTGGTTGAGGTTTTAAAGTTTTTAGCGGTGGATAATGGCGAAGGGTATGTACCTACTGAAAATGTCCCGGAGAATAATCCAACGGACCTGGCTCAGGAGTTTAAAACCGGTGAGGAGCTAACTGAGGATGATGAGGATAATGATGACGAGCTGGAGTTTGAGCCAACCTCGGATCCTATTGAAGATTCGAACGAAAAAGAAGATTTGACGAACACACAAGATCAAGAGCAACAGAATCAGTTACTGGAGATCATTAATTCATTTAAAGGTAAAACATATGTTAACGGCGTGCCTTGGCATAAGTTAATGGTCAAAGCGACTAAAGAAGGGCTTGATAAAAATTCTATCGAAGAGCTTGTGAATAATTTATTGGAAACCGGAAAAGTCTACGAGCCGATGCTAGGTAGAATTAAATGTACTGGTGCTTGAGATTAAATTTTCAATTGTTGTTATGCAAAATTCCTCCCACTCTCTAATTGCCTCTCGCCCTTTCCTACCAACCATTGCGGCAAATCCCCGTGCCTCTTGTGAGTTTGCACTAAACGATGAAATAGTTTCAATAGAACCTTTGATGAAAGCAATTGGTTCTATATGCGATCTCCTACTAATAAGTTCCATTTATTATGAATTATTGAATTTCCCAAATTGCTTTTCGATAACATCCCCAGATCATAAACATCTTTAAACCGCTCTCGACCAAAAGAACCGATCATACTGGTAGCAAGAATTTTATCCACGATCAAGTCCTCTGCACTCGAGTGGTTAAGTTTAAATTTTATCTTAGGTCTTTGGTGGTCCATTATAAAGAATCTCGGCACCTTCTTAACAATTTCTATAGCTGGGAGCCAGCAATGTTTATAATTTATCTGAACCCTGACACTTTTGGCTTGGATACTGTTTGTGCCTACCCTTTCAAGTTCTCCAAATCGAGATGGCATTCTTCTATTGAAGTTTAAAGTTCCACTATTATTTTTTATCAAGAAGCCATTTCCAAAGTGGGATATAATGGATATTATTTTCTGTTGACTCGTAATCCCAGGTTATCATGTTAAGGTTTTTACAACGTAATTCCCGGCTAGCTTTTAATAAAGATCTCATTTCTCTATTATCTATATCATATGGATTCGAAGCATAAGTTACTTGAATGCATTCTAGTACTGAATTCTTCTTTTTCACTATAAAATCAACCTCACGTTGTTGATGGTCTTTCCAGTAATAAATTTCTATCTGGGGATCAAATGATCTTTTTCTTTGAAGTTCTATTGCAACGATGTTTTCTATCAATCGTCCTTTATTCTCTGAAATGTTGAAACCAATAATATTTATTATGCCGGGGTCTATACAGTAGATTTTTCTGGGTGCCAGATGTTGTTCTTTCAATTTGTATGAAAATCTTAATAATTCAAAAACAATAAAAGAGTTTTCAAGATATTTTATATAATTGATGACAGTATGCACATTTTTAATTTTCCAGATCTTTGCCAATCTATTATAACTAAACTCTTTAGAATGATTTGTTATTAGATATCTCGCCATCTCATGGAACTCTTTTTGGTATTTGATCTTATACCGTGAGAGTACATCCTTATCCAAAATATTGGAATATAGACTTAATAAGTATCTATCTCCAAAAGTATAACAATCGGGTATTCCGCCTTTTTGAATATATTCATCTAAATATACCATTTTGTTTGGCCAATAGATGATGTTAGGTAAGGGTTAGGTGTAAAATTATTGAATTTTAAAAATTCGCGAAATGAAAAAGGGTATAATACGAAATCCATATACCTACCCGTTAAATGTGTGGCTAGTTCTGTACCTAAAAGGTTTGAATTACTTCCAGTTATTATTACACGTTTTGTTCTCTGTAATCTTGTAACGAATAATTCCCATCCAACGACATTTTGGATCTCATCGAGTATTAAATAATCCACATTTCCATATAGCTGATAGATAATTTCCAGCAATTTATTTAGATCATTTGCAGTACAACCCCTAAGTCGTTCATCATCAAAATTTATGTAACCATACTTTTTATCACGGGTCATTAGGTGTGAGAAAATCGATTTCCCACATCGTCTTAACCCGGTGGTAATGAATGCAAATGGAGCAGAGATGATAAAAGCATATGATGAATTAAACGATCCTATTGACCAAG
>CBFDAW010000257.1:0-5294 GCA_965602865.1 uncultured Thermoplasmata archaeon | reverse complement strand
AAAAAAAGAGTAAAATAAATGATTCATTGTTTAAGATTGAAATCAATTAACTATTGTCCCTGGATATTACGTGTTGGTAAAAGAGCCGTGTATAAGAGCCTTCGACCGCTAGGCTAAAGCGCTCGTAAACGCGTATTACGGCGTGCTTAGAGCGATTTTTTTACTAGAGGGAATATGTGTCTTTGCCGGGAATGCGTAATAGAGCGCGTTGGGTGAGGCGAGATCAGGGTTTAAATGCTTTACCCGAGGTTGTGAAAACGGCATAAGTAAAATCCCTAAATCCGGCAGCCGAAAAATCCCCAACCAAACCCACCTCCCGAATCTCGCAACTCCATTTTATCCATACCATATCCCCTATATTAGTAACAATCCTAAAGATAAATAACTGGACAATAAAAGCCCGGTGAATCGATATGTTCACGACCGGTTCTGTGAGGGCATGGTGATGAAATTCCCTTGCGATACTCGGTGAACCCTGGGGTTTGGACAGAATTATTTTTCAATGAATTCCCACAGGTTCGGAAGTATCTCGCCGGCTTTACCTTGTATCGAAAAATCAGCAAAAGATGTAAACGGTGTGGGTTCAAGATTTAATTCTAAAATATAAGCACCATTTTGCTTTCCAATGATTGGAATGGATGCTGCTGGCTGCACTATTCCGGAGGTTCCGACTATAATAATCGCATCACTATCCGAAGCAGCAGAAAATGCCGAATCCATTGCGTCACTAGGCAGCGATTCACCGAACCATACCACATCTGGTCGGATCAATGCACCGCAATCGCATGTCGGTGGGATTTTCGTTAATGGCACCTCATGAAACTCAAAGGTTTTCCCCTCCTTTACGCACCGCACGCGCCAGAGGTTACCGTGGAGCTCGATGATATTTGTATTTCCGGCTCGCTGGTGTAGCCCATCCACGTTCTGGGTTACCAGTTGAAAATTATCGAAATATTGTTCCATTTCGGCAATGGTATCATGTGCGGGATTGGGTGAACAACCATGGATGATCTTCCGTCGCATGTCGTACCATTCCCAGACCAGTTTCGGGTCACGGGCGAACGCTTCTGGTGTTGCGAGCTCCTCGGCGCGATAGTTACGCCACCACCCGTCCTCGCCGCGGAATGTGGGCATACCGGACTCTGCCGAGACGCCGGCGCCGGTGAGGACGACGATGCGGGTGGTTTTTTTGAAGAAATTTTTAAGTTCGGGTGGGTAATTAATATTGGGCATATAAATGGGTAATATATTTCATTTATTTAAAATTATTATCTGGGTGTTGTTTAATAATTTAATTAATACGAATTTAAAGATGGAAAACCTTACAAAGAGGGAAAAAAAAGGATTTGAGAAATGTGTAGATGATTTGCCACAATACTTAAGTATAATTATTCATCCAGATGTGTGTAACAATTAGGATGAGAAGGCTTTTATTTAAGTAAAATTATTTTCCTGAAAGAATAACGAAAATTAATTCGGAAATTCTATCCTAAATTAAGGAGAGTTCGCCTATTTGTTAATAAATGGGGGATAATGAATGAAAACAAAAATAGTTACTTTAGGAATTATTTGTGTGCTTGTGTTAAGCGGATTTTTGGGAATTGTAATTTTTGAGAATGACAATGCATCGGTATTCGCTACTAATATTTATGTTGGCGGCACTGGTGGCGGAAATTATTCCAAAATCCAGGATGCAATAGATGCCGCGAATTCCGGGGACACGATATATGTGTATAACGGCACTTATTATGAAAACATAGTAATTGATCAAGAAATCAGTTTAATTGGAAATGGTACAAATAACACGATTATTGACGGTCAAGCCAATAGTAATGTTATTCGTGTTATTAAAAATAATGTTACAATTAAGGGCTTTACTGTGAAGAATAGTGGTACCGGTTCTATGGATACAGGAATTAAACTTAATAATGCCCAAAACTGCCTTATTAGTAATAATAACATATCAAATAATTGTATTGGCATCTATATTTCCGGGGGATCAGATAATAAAATTAAAAGTAATAATATGTCTTCAAATAATAGAACTGGGATACGTATCTCTTATTCAGATAATAATAACATATCAAATAATAATATTGAAAATAATGGAAACGGAACATTTTTACCTATACAAATTCCTTTTCAAATAGGTGGAATTACAATATTGGAATCGAACAATAACTTATTCTCTTATAATATATTAACAAATAATAATCACTCTAGCATTCGTTTATGGATTTCAAAAGAAAATAAAATATTATTTAATAAAATACAAGATCATGATTATGGTATCTATTGGAATTGGTCAGGCTCTAAGAATAATATAATCTATCTTAACAATTTTATAAACAACATCAATAATATTGGAGGTAGCAATTCCTATCAATCCTATAATTCTACACAAATTATTTCATATATCTATAATGATACAAATTTTATTAGATATTTAGGTAACTATTGGGACAATTACATAGGCAAAGATTTGGATGGGGATGGCATTGGAGATACAACTTATAGTGTTAATTCAAATCAAGATTTATACCCGCTCATAAAACCCATTGAAAATTATATAATAATACCCACTTCAACCAAAGTAGAAATGAATGCGACATCCTCAAATTCAACTAATGTAACAGTTTCGTTAGTACTTCATGAAGCTACTTTAAACGCTTCAGTTAAAGGAGATTTGAATGGAACTATTAACTTTACTGATTTGGAAATTATAATTATAAATTCCAGCTACTTTGCCGGTTTTGGTTTCTTCTCCGCAAATTGGACCGGAAATATTGAAGGCAAAGCATATAATGGTAGTTGGCAAGGTATGCTATTTAATAATTCCGGGGAAAGAAAAATTTATCTCAAGGGAACAGTTTTCGGCGGGTTATTCGGTATTTCTGATGGTTATTTTATAGAATCCATTAACGGAAGTGGTAACTATGATTTGTATAACTCAACTTGGACGATTAGTTATATTTGTTCTGAGTTGGTTTTTGCAAAACTTACATTGAATGGAACTATAAATTATCAAAATTCGAAAGACAATACATCAGAAATTTATATTTTACAATCTTCCTTCTCTGGAAATGCAACAGGATATTACAATGGTTCTCTGGATATCATTTTGACGCATGTTAGAATTAATAATAAAACTAATCAGTATTATGGCTCTGGTTTTTCTATCATCGGTTATGTCTCTACTTTTGGTTCTGGGACCGGCTGGACTTATGATAGAACCATTTCGAAAAATATAACAAAACTCAAGGGGTGGTTTACAGAGCCCCTCTGGGCCATGGCTTTTGGGACGTTGGTTGAGAGTGGCTCCACGAATTCGCTGGCGATATCGTTATTAAGGATAGATATCGGGTTACCACCAAGGGCAATTATTAAGGTATTTGTTTGGGGTCCCTGGCAAGTAAGTCCTGGACAGACTATTAATTATTTACTTGAATATCAAAATAATGGTCTAAAGGCTGCCAATAATACTAAGATAATATTGACACTACCTAAAAATACTACATATAAATCTAATACTGGTTCTGGAATTTATAATTCAACCACACATGAAGTAACCTGGCGCCGGAATATTTCAGCCAAAAGTAGAACTCTTGTGAGCGTTAAATGTAAAGTCAAATGGGGTTTACCATGGGGTACCAAACTAACATGTATTGGTTATATTCAAGATTTTGTTAAAAATATCACACTAGTCTCAGATTCGTTTACCAGCAGAGTATTTCCCGCGTATGACCCAAACATAAAATATGGCCCTGAAGGCAATGTAACTCCGGGACAAAAATTAAATTATACACTAGAATACGAAAACGAGGGCAGCGGAATCGCTTTTGGAGTGTATTTCACAGATGAGTTAAGTGAGAATTTGAATGATTCTACCTTAGAAATTGGTCCTGTGATAAGTACTAATAATGGATCAATACTAGCGCCTACTGGGATTTATAATCCGGAAACCCGAACAATCATCTGGTTCGTTGGCGAGGTGGGTCCAGGTGAAGGTGGTTATGCCAATATTACAATTAATGTAAGAGATGATGCTATTCATAATACAGAGGTAATCAACTACGGTACCGTGTACTTCCCGAGTGTTCCTGAGATCACTAGGACAAACGGTATTGTCTCGGTGGTTAGGATAAATCAAGGACCGATTGCTTTTGCAGGTTCCAATATAGTTGTGTATACTCTTCAAAATATCATCTTCGATGGGTCCGGTTCTTATGATCCAGATGGGTTCATAATAAATTATACCTGGGATTTTGGAGATTCCGAAATAGGATATGGTAAGGATATCGCACATACCTATTTGGACGATGGTAAATATTTAGTAAACTTGACGGTAAGGGATGATTGGGGATTCATTGCCTTTCACGAAATTTACGTGACAGTTCAAAATAGGCTCCCAGAGGCAAAACTTGAAGTTGATTTTGCCACTGTAAAAACAAATGAACAAGTAACTTTCAACGCTACAAATTCATCCGATCTTGATGGAACGGTTTCGGATTATTATTTCGATTTTGGTGATGGTTCAAATTCTGGTTGGGTTCAAACATCCACGATTAGTCATCAATATTCTGATGGAACAAAAACATATACTGCAAAACTCAGCGTTAGGGATGATGACAGTGCAATTAGCACAAATATTGCTGGGATAAAAATAAAAGTTAATAATAGGCTTCCAATACCCAAACTTACAGTAAATCCAATAGAAGCCTACACTTACGAAGATATTATGTGCAATGCTGAATTATCAACGGATTTGGATGGAGAAATAAGTTCGTATTACTTTGATTTTGGTGACGAAATTAATAGTGGTTGGATAACAACTCCATCAATATCACACCAATATTCGGATGGCACGAAAAAATATACTATCTCATTAAAAGTTATAGATGATGATGGTGTAGTGAGCACTGATATCCCGACTACCGAGATTACGATTAAGAATAGAAAACCGGTGCCTTCTTTAATAGTTGAAAATTTAGATATTTATGTATTAGATGAAGTAATTTTAGATGCTTCTGGATCATATGATTTGGATGGGGGTGAACTTGAATATTACTTTGATTTTGGTGACGGAACTAGTAGTAATTGGATTACAAATTCTGTCATTAGACACACATATACTAAAGGTACGCAAGATTATTCCATCGAACTAATAATAAAGGATTCCGATTCTGAAACTAATACGACTGATTTTTTAATAACGGTAATAAATCGAGTTCCACACGCAGATGCTGGACTGGACCAGAATGTTGAAGTTAATCAAATCGTAAATTTCGATGGCA
>CBFDAW010000256.1:0-5308 GCA_965602865.1 uncultured Thermoplasmata archaeon | reverse complement strand
AAAACCCAAAACGATTCTGTTGGCTATAATCACTTCGGTCATTTGATAGTATTTTTGTTAGGCCCTACAAAATCTTCAATAGCCAGTCATTTCACTTTTCAATTATCTTATAAACTCAGGTGTAACATCCCAATATAAATTCATATTTATTATCTCAAATAACGCAAAAATATGGTTATTAAAAAACATCCACTGCAATTACAATATAATGGGGAACAACTTGAAAATTGAAAATCAACTTATAGTCTCCAGTTTAAAAAGCGCACCTGACCCCTTGAGTGTATTTTGCACCAGGTCACCAAATTTTATAATCTCTTCAATGTCCGCCTGGCTGTCCCAATTGTACAAGTAATCATATTCGCCTTCCATTGGCTGGAAACCCATCGAGAGTAACCGCTCGGTTATATCGGAAGGTTTTGTGCCTTCACTATTGAACCATACAATAAGATAGGTCTTCATGTCTGCCCTCTATTTATCATTTAAAATAAATATCTTGCCAACTCAATAATGACAATTGTGCTTATTATTAAACCTATAATGGTCTTTGGATCAATTTTAATTGCGGTTTCTTCCTCTGCATCGAAATATCGTATTAATCCTGCTGCGGAATGGAAACCTTCGCCTTTTTTTCCCTTTTTTGGTGGCGCCATTGTTATACACCTTGTTTATACTAAATTCATATTCAATAATTATTTTCATTTATTAATTCAAGTATGCTGAATTTTATATTTATATATTACTACTTGATTTCTGGTTATTTTCCATAAAATAACGCTTTGATTTTTCGAATAATTAGCGTATTCTAAAATGTAATTAATTTAATTTTGATCGCCTTAACTGGACATATGAATCCACATTCGTTGCAATCTTCGCATAGGAACTCGGTTACTTCCACACGCTTATCCCGCAAAGATAACGCAGAATCGGGGCATTTGTCAATGCATAAAGGTTCAGAATACCCACCGCAAAGATTGCAGGTCTCATGATCTATCTCAACTACCATGGTATTACACTCCTATTGTCCCTCTCCTTTGGATTCGCTTTGAATCTTTAATTGTTTTTCTGTGGGTTCCATACTTAATCGTCTTAAGCAAATACCATCACCACGCGGAATCGCTTTTTGTGTCTCCAGTTTCACATTAGTGTTAAATAATTGGTTTATATCTTTAATTACGGTCTGGAACCATTTATCACAACCCAAAACATCCTCCTCCATCGGGACTTGGTACCGTCTGGCGAACTCTGGCCACGGGCAACGGTCCCATTGGACGAATACCTCGTTTGGTTTATCGCTTTTGACAATCTTTGCATTTTCGCCCATCATGATCGAGCTTTGCATGATACATTTTGCAATATCTTCCAAAAAGGTTGGTTTTGAAACATCAAGCATATTGAAATACGCTTTGGCGGTATCATGCCCCACCACTTCCCAAGCCTTTAAAACCAGATCTAAAGGTTTAAATTCCGGTCGGGCACATTCAATCGCCGCCTGGCGCCATTCATACCATGTGGCTCTATTAATATTCTGTAAAGCTTCAAATTTGGTCATCAGTGTCTTAATTTCTTTTTCTGCATCAACTGGCATATTTTCTACCCCCTTATAATCGAATACCGGTTCGATAGCCATCGTGCAGTGCATTGGATAATGCACGGGGAACCAATGCATCGCCTATGACATGGAGTTCGATGTTTTGTTCTTTGACCGCATCCTTTAAATCCTGGCACGATTTGCGTTCGGCGTACACTATGGTATCCGCAAGAACAGGTATCCGAGTGCCATAATGGTTCTTTATAACGGCACCGGTATCATTAATCTCTTCCAAATCGCTCTCTTTATACACTTTCACGCGCTTCTGGCTCAATTTCTGGATGTAACGCCATATGTACGATGGGTTCACATCTTTACCCACCTTGCGCTCACGGCTGACAAGAGTTACTTTCTTACCTTTTTCAGCTAGATGTAATGCTACACCTATCCCGGGTTTTTTACCGCCCCAGACAAGCACCTTTTCCCCGGTGTCGGTTTTTCCTTCTAGGATATCTGCAACACAGAGTATATTTGGTCTATCAAAACCCGGTGCATCTCCCTTGATAAATTCTGCACCTGTGGCAAGAACTACGGCATCAGGCATCTCCTCATCAAGCAATTCGGGTGTTACTTTTGTATCTAAATGAAAATTAACTCCTGCTTTCTCACACTGTGCCTTATGATAATTGATCATCCCGAAAAGTTCCTCATCACCATACGGCGCTTTTGATGCTGGAGTAATTTGCCCACCCAATGAATCGTTGGAATCATACACATCTACCTCATGTCCACGTAATGCGGCAACGTACGCGCACTCGAGCCCGGCGGGTCCCGCACCCACGATCATGACATTCTTCGTTGTCTCCGCCGTAGTTGGCAGCCAGGAAGGATCAGCTTCATGTGCACAGACCGGGTTAACATAGCAAGTCATGGGCGCATCCCTGAACAAACGCGCAAGACACATGTTACATGCTACACATGGACGAATCTCCTCTTCATGACCCTCTAAGACCTTTTTAGGCATTAACGGGTCCGCAATCATCGGGCGGCACATCTCCCAAATATCTAGTTTACCCTCAGCAATAGCTTTATCGGGAATGTCAGGGGTGAACAGCCGATACGCCATGGAGATGGGGATTGAAATGGTTTTTTTGGCGCGTTCTGCGTTATATAACCATGTCCCTTGGGGGATATCACGCGAAATAACGGGTACTACTGACTCCTGCCAGCCCTGCGTTACACTTAAACAATCAATCCCAGCTTCTTCGGCTTTTTTATAGGTAACCATGGACTCTTCAGGCGTGTTACCTCCAACATCATCTAACAATTCCTCGGCACATAATCGTATAATCAGTGGAATATCATCACCAATGGCTTCACGAACCGCATGAATGGTTTCCACCATAAATTGGCATCGTGATTCAATATCACCGCCATATTCGTCAGTTCTTCTATTGGTGTATGAAGATAGAAAGTTCGAGATCAAATAACCGACGATACCAGAAATCTCCATCATCTGGAAAGTTGCGTCTATCCCGCGCCGTGCAGCCTCAGCGTGTTCTTTAATGCATGTGCTAATATCTTCTTTCGTCATCTCTTTCACGGGCCGAAAGACCCTAAGGCGTTGTGGCATCGCCGATGGGCCTACGCAAACAGGCGTCTCAACACCACCCACGCGACCACAGTGCATTAATTGATAATTGGATACAGCGCCTTCGTCATGGATGGCATCCGCAAGCCGTTTTAACCCGGGTATGAACTTATCATCCCATGCCGCCGCCTGACCCACATATCCCTGACCGAATCCGCCAGGGTCCATATATACGCCTTGCATCGTGCATATACCGCCGACCACACCACGTGCTCGGAGTCTAAGATATTCCACACCTGAATCGGTAACAAAACCGTCCCGAGCATTCAGATTATCCTCGGTAGCGGCATATTTAATACGGTTCGGAATTCTTAATTTTCCAATTGTTATAGGTTTGAACAGATTCGGATATTCCTTTGCACCAGGATATTCGCTGTAATCCCATTTTTGGTCTTGAGTCATTTTGCTCCCCGACGCCAAAATAAATAGTAGGATATATAATATTTTCTCTTGATTTAATATAAAGTTCTATTTATTCTTTGAGATTTAATAATGATCATTGGTGGAGGGAGGGACCACTACGATTTTAATATGATAATAATCGTTGGGGAGGCCGTTATGATTTATTAGCGTTAGTAATCACTGGCTAGAGGGTAGGATCACTTCGAATTTAATATGATAATAATCGTTGGTTGGAGGGTGGGAAGATCATAACGAGCCTTCCTACCAGCGAGTAATTTCATTAACACTGCGTAGCGGTCTCCCCCTCGAACCAGCGATTGATTTTATTAGCACTACATAGCGGTCTTCCCCTTGAACCAGCGTATAATTTCATTAACACTGCATAGCGGTCCTGCCCTCTTAGCAAATTCTATGACGCCTTGGCGGATCTGGTTTTAAAGCTTGAACCGGACAACAGGATTAATATTAATGCCACTAACCCCAACACAAAACCAACTCCGGCACCGAATGACAAGATACTAAAAAATGCACTTAATGCACAGATCTTGAACATGTTTCGGTAATAGATTAAAATCGCTGCTAATAATGCAAAAAAAGCAAAGAGAATTATTATCACTGCAAAAACATTAATTGTGTTCTCCGATTTCTGGACCATAAGTATGGTCTCATCAAATCTCTCAACATTAACACCCGGCTTCAGCTCGAGATTGAAGTTCGCCGGTTGCTCGGGGGCAACCGTTACCTTTTTTATAATCTTCGAATACCCATTTGCCTCCGCCACGATCTCTATATCTCCTACTTCTACGCGCGAAATAAAATAGTAACCATCACTGTTCGTTACATCCTGCTGGCCGGTCTCTGCGATCTTAATAATACAGTTTGCAATAGGTCTACCCGTGTAATAATCTATCACCGCACCATCAATATCTACGGTATTAATTGATGCTCGCTCGCTGCTGATGTGCTCAGGTACACCCCATTGAATACTAATAATGCCGTGTGAAATGCCCAGAATAAATACTATTATAAGTAGTAACATTGCCAATTTTAATCTTTTTTTTGGCTCACGGAAGATGCCGAATCCACGGGAAGGTTTAGATATTTTCCGGGGTATTTGAGATTGATATCCCCGTCTATATGATTTCTTTCGCGTTTGCCAAGCCGCCGCTTTGGGACGACCAGGCTCTTTTTGTAATACTTTGTTTGGTGCATATCGCCTGGGCGCCGGCATATTAACCATCGATCCGCTATACGGTCGTGGCTCCGGACAACTTATAGGCTCCACAGAAATAGCTTGCGGCTCCGGTGACTTCGGTGATACCCTTGACGCGGATAGGCTCTGTGAGATCGACGACCGCTGTTCAGCGGGACTAGTCCTACGAACGCATTTGAAAATAATATCGTCGGAAGTAGTCTTATCAGCCGTCTTTTCTTCTTTCAAATGTGCGGTTTTTGAGACCTGAAGTGATTGTAATTGACTCTCAGAAACAAGTCTGATCTCTATCTTTTTCCGGCAGTGCGGGCAGCTCGTGGGATAATGTGATTTAGAAATTGAAGTATCGACCTCAATCTCAAAGATATTCTGGCATCTTGGGCATTGGAGTTTATAATTACATTTCATTGTTATTCCAAATAATTAAAAAGGAGGCGATGGTACTTAAATTTTGCTTTTATTCGTGTGCGGAACATTTAATGTTGTTTTTCAAACAGTGGCCATTCCCGATTCA
>CBFDAW010000255.1:0-5311 GCA_965602865.1 uncultured Thermoplasmata archaeon | reverse complement strand
GTGCGCCGGGTCGATTGCAAACGAGGTATATCCTGATTCTACTTGTTCGGCTATTAATTTTTTTGTCTCCTCGATCTCATCTTGGGTACCTTCTTTGATGGTAATATGATCCGCATGCAGTACCCAGATATCATGCCCCACTTCGTCGGCAACCTCATGGATTCGTTTAGAGAAAGCTGCAGGGGTCAAGCCCGTGTACCCGCCGGATAAATTTACTTCCGATTTCGCCATTTCAAATATAATTGCCGCATCAAGATCTTTTGCGGCGCGCATAATACCCGATGCCACGCCGGAAACAACGCGCGGGTTAGCTGCCATTACAATACTAGGATTATCCTTTAGACTATTAAACAACATATTGCCCGGAATTGGTTTGGTCATTTAATCCCTCCCATTTATTATTAATTAACTCGGTAGTAATATCCAATCTACCTTTTTCCTCGATAATATTGGTTCTTGGTTCGTCGATTAATATCATTACTACTACTTAAATTTTAATTTTAAAAATTTAGAGTGCTTGTGTGATCTTAAAGATTTTGTTTTTGAATTCTAATGTGAAAATTGCTGTATTATGGTCCATTCCCCGAAGTTTAATGCATCTGATACGACGAAATATATCGATCTCGCCAATGCGCTCCATACTCAAATGAATAATACCATCAGCTAAAAATTCCTCATCATGTAAAATGTTCGGGTCAGGAGAAACTTCGTTTATTATTAAGGTGGTCAGGTTTAATCGTCGCAGCCATTCAAAGAACTGGAACAATTTCGTGCGTTTTTCATCAATTAACGAGAGTATCTCCAAAACAGGTAACGAATCTATTACCAACAGGTTGAATTTGTATTTGTTATATAGAAGCTCGAGATGTTTTTTTACAATATCCAACCAGTTCTTGCTTTTATAATTTCCTGCAGCGTGGCGCACTTGCGAAAGGTCTACGATTGGCAATCTAGCCCCCAGGTCCTTAGTCATGCCCATGCGTTTTATTTGAAAATTCAGGTTTTTTTTAGATTGTTCTAACGAAAAGTATAACCCTAACAAATTTTTAGAAATTACGTTATGATAAAGAAAATAATAGGATACTGATGATTTCATAGTGCCCGGTGTGCCGGAAATCAATACGATATGTCCCTCGGGTATGCCACCACCAAGCTCTCTATCGAAACCTTTGATATATGTTTTAAATAATTCTGTCATGGAATTACTTTAATACTTAGTTGTATAAATAGCTATTCAAAATTTTCTGATGATATCTATTTTCGGTATGTTCGATAGTTGTTCATCGACCACTATAAAATTATGACGATTATAATCGTTGAGAGGACAACTATGTAGTGTTATTAAAATTAATCGTTGGTGGGAGGGTGGGAGGGTTCGGATGGATTATTCCTCACTCGTCATATTATCACTTTTCGAGATCGGGTGCTGATTTATTTTTTATTGAAATAGGAGCGGGTGCTGATTTATTTTCACTGAAATAGGAGCGGGCTCTGATATATATTTGTTTGATCAGGATCGGGGATTAACAGCTATAATTAGGCACGAACCTAAACCAATGACATATAATCAGAATCTGATAAGCGAAAATTAAGTAGAGCCTGATAAGCGAAATATAATCAGAGCCTGAAAAGCGAAAATCAAGTAGAACCTAACGAAGTGGCTCCCGAGCCCGAGGATAATGGAGTAATCTCTTAGATTGCTCTAAATTCGGGAGCGGGTGCTGATTTATTTTCACTGAAATAGGAGCGGGCTCTGATATATATTTGTTTAATCAGGATCGGGGTTAACAGCTATGATCAAGTACACGAACCTAAACCAATGACATATAATCAGAGCCTGAAAAGCGAAAATCAAGTAGAACTTAACGAAGTGGCTCCCGAACCCGAGGATAACGGAGTGATATATCAAATTAATTGAAGATTTGCGTGTTACTTATTTTATTTTGGGTTTTGAGGTTGGGATTTTACCCCGCAATTAAAAATCAATCGTTTGAGGGCTCGTTTGGATCTTCCTCAACTCCCACCAACGATTATTATCATATTAGTATCGTCGTGGTCTCCCCCTTCCCGCCAGTGATTACCTACACAAATAAATCGTAACGGTCTCACCAACAATTATTATCATATTCATCTCGTAGTGGTCCTACCCTCCCACCAGTGTTTTTAATCAATAAAATATCGAAACGGTCCGATTATGCATCCGGTAAACTCACCAATTTCTTCGATCTACAAATAATTACTGATACATCATCCCCTCATAATCAGCTTTTTTATTTTTGCCCTTCAACTTTGCCACTCTATCCCGGCGCTTTATTATTTTTAATGGTTTACGCTGACTATCATGATGCCCAACGAACCGAAAATCTCGGCGTTGAAGAAGGATATATTTCTTGCCCGGTAATACATCCAGAGTTATAATGCCCCGTGTAATCAAACCCTTAACCAATCGTTCAATGGCACCTTTGGACACCCCCAACTCGCGCCGCAGCTCATTAACGGTGATCGGATATTTCTTAAAAAGGACCTTAAGTGCCCGCTCTTCTAAACTCCCCTTTTTTATCTCTATCATGATACGGGTTTATGGGGTAATCGATATTTTAAGGTTGGGTAATGATTGGAAAATGTATATTGATTCACTACAACCAGGTCTAAAGGTAAGATTTTGCTAATGTTTCATCATCTTTTTTCTTATTAGTAACTTCATTTAATATATCTAGTGCCAGGATCATGTGAGAAGGGATCATTCTCCTTTTTCCTGCAAATTTTTTATGAGATTTATCAAGCTCTATGCATACTGCTTCACTACTACCTAGAATTGAAAACCCTAGAAACTTTCCTGTAGTTGTAATCGGTTCATCCCTACTACCCAGTGACATGATTTGGTATGTCGAACCTACTGTAAGCTGTAAAAGCTCATTCTCTTTCATAATCTTAGCCTCCGTTATGGATCAATATCTTTTAACGTCTTGGATTGTTCGTCATTTTTTTCTGGTTCCGGAACTGCTACCGCCGCCACCAGTACGCCGCTCTTGTTCAATTACACCCTGGAGATGGTCAACGGTTTTACGATAATTGTCCATTGCTGCACTTACATGTGCTTCCACAAACGTCCAAGCCTTGGTTAAGTTGCTGTACCTAAGTTTATAACCTTTTTTAACCTGGTTAGTTTTGGGGTCCTCTAATTTGACCTCTTCTAAGATATCCAAAGATTTTAATTTGTTTAGGTGACGGTATATGGTAGGCATAGATGTTTTCAGCTTGACCGCCATCTCCTCGGCGAGCCATGGTTTATCGGGTTGGCTCATGAAACAGTCCATGAATAAATTAAGGGGAATTGTTGGTTCGGAACCCTTGGTTATATATCCAATCTCTTCGAGAAATAATCGAGCAATAATGTTCTTATCATCCTCGCCAGTTAACGGTGTATTACTTCTTACTGATAGTTCAAAACCCATTTAGCCACCTTAATGGGTTAAGCGATATTTAATTAGTTAATATTTTCGCTTTTTTAAACTATTAAAAGAAAAATTATATATTAAAAAGATGATATAATCTATAGTAAATAAATTATAAGTAATAAATTAATATTTCTATGAATATAAGAGAAACCTAAAATATTTATAGTAACAATAACAACTGACGGTAGTGGAAGAATGCCCAGAAAAAAAGGAAAACGAAGCAAATACAAAGATAAAACTAATGGAAAAATCAAAGAACGTAGATTTGGTCTGAGAATCGATGATGATGTAGAGGTGTATATAATCGCAGGTGACCAGCTACGTATCGTTGAAGGGCGTGTCCTTGATTATAAAAAAGACCTTCACCTTTTGGATAATGAGGGATATTATCACAAAATAAGCTTTGACTGGGTGGCGGATATCATAGTCCATCGCCATAACCGCCCGCACCCTTCGGAAGACCCTGAATACCAGCGTAAGAAGGAGCCCGAACCTGTCATCGAGAAACCACCTCAAGATCATGCGTATACATAATCGGGCAATGTTTTTTGTCAACATGCGTACCCACACCGGTCCTTTGGACAGTCATAGAGTCGAGAGTACAGGCTTAATTATCAATGATTAGTCCGGAGTTTACGGACTCATGACTCCAGATTCGACTAATCATCACCAGCTCATCCCAGGCTTATAATCGATAATTAGTCAACTAGACTCTTAGACTATTCAATATAAATTAATTCTATTCAATTTGGTTCTTTCTTTACTAAACGACTTTTTTTCCTCAACGTTCAGTAACTTCTATAATTAGGCATCTACGAGCCTAAACCAATGAAATATAATCAGAGCCTGATAAACGGAAATTAAGTAGAGCCTGAACCAATGACATATATGCAGAGCCTGAAAAGCGATTTTTAATTAGAGCCTAACGAAGTGGCTCCCGAGCCCGACGGACCTACCCTACTCAGCAAATAATAATCAATTAAGTGTTGACCCTTTGATAATATTGGTATTTTTCTTCTTGGTTTTAAAATTCTCAAATTACTTGAAAAAAAAACCTATGGATTTTTTTTCTTGGGTTTCAGAATTCTTAAATTAATTATAATTAAGATTTCAAATAATAATAAATTTCAATTATAATAAATAGAATACCATAAATTATTTTTAAAAATCAATCAATCCTCGTTATACCCCTCTTGCCCCTGAATATAATTTTCCACCACTTCAAATCCTATCCCAACCGAGCTATGCCAATTTGAAGGTGCCCATAAGTGTTCCTTAACCTGTTTCTTAAGCTCGGGAAATTCTTTTCTAAGGTTCAACGAAGTATAATTCTTGAACTTCTTAGTAATAACACTGGGTGATAACTTAGGCGGGTAAACATAGAAGATATGAACATGCTCTGGATTGACTGCCATACGAATTATTCTAACATTTAAATCACGAGCGATTTGCTTTATAATTTGTTCACATCGTTTTGCGATCTCTGGCGTTAACAATGGCAGCCGATACTTGGTGCAAAACACACTGTGGTTTGTAAACAGTGAGACTGAATGATGGTCGTGACGAACATACCAGCTATATTTTCGATAACGTTTCTTGGATTTCATGAAGGTGTAGTTGAGCTGATAATAATACTTGACAGCAATAGGGGTGGGCGAAACAGATAATGAAAATGCTTAATTTTTGATGGCTGAAGATCCCCATTGTATTAATGCATTTTTAGGGTAAATCCCAAATCCAAATACTACCAAACCCAAAGTAAATCCAAAATCCCAATACTACCAAAATTGGACGGCTGAACAGTTGGGATTTGGTTATTGGGATTTTCTTGGGATTTGGTATTTATTGGTATG
>CBFDAW010000254.1:0-5321 GCA_965602865.1 uncultured Thermoplasmata archaeon | reverse complement strand
CCAGGAAAAGATATTGATTGGGAAAAGGAGTTTGGAATTAAATAATCAGGTAGAAGATTGTTAGCCAGAGATGTGATTCTATGATGACGCAACAGAACCAGTTCACAGTAAGTGATTTATACTAGTTAGGATATGCCTAACAGAACTAAGGTGGTTATTATGAAGCCAACATTACGCGACTTACACTATTTGCATACTATTTACTTTCTTCATGGCGATAAATCTCCGCTCTCCCCCACTAAACTGGCGAAGCACTTAAATGTATCAAAAGTCACAGCTTATCAAAAAATGAAACGCCTGGAATTGTTAAATTTCGGAACGTATCATCGTCAAAAAGGATTTGTAATGAATAAAAAAAGTTTAAAGACCATTGAAAAAAGCATACTCCAGCACCATGTTCTAGAATGTTTTTTTGCACAGACATTGAATATATCATGTGAGCAGGCATGTGAAGAATCCTCTTTAATTACATCTAATCTAAGTGATGAATTCATTAATCTGATCTACCAAAAAATTGGCGAACCGTTAAATTGTAATTGTGGATGTAAAATCTCACCGCCGTATACGCACGATAGAATTAAAGGGTGTAACTGGTGTTTAGAATCATTTGGAATAAATAAATCATAAAATTAATTAAAAGTTCCCCGTAATTCAATGTGAGGTAAATATGAACTCAACCGGGAGCGTTGAAATCCCAATAACGTATGAAAGAATTTCAACTATCTCTATTATAATTATTTTACTAGTTGTAGCATTCGCTGGTTGTTTTGAAAATAATGAAGAAGACGAGGGTTTGATCAATGTCATTGTAACATTACCACCACAAATCGAAATGGTTGAAGCTGTAGGTGGAGACAAAATCAAAGTAACCGTAATGGTCCCGACCGGAAAAAGTCCGCATTCTTACGAACCCGTACCAAGCCAAATCAAAGCCGTTGCAAATGCAAAGGCATACTTTAAGATCGGTACTAATATAGAGTTTGAACTTAATTACTTGGATTTTCTAGTCGAAAAAAATGATAATATGAAAGTGTTCGACTGTTCTGCCGGGATTACTCTTTTGGAAATGGGCGAGTATAAACATGAGCACGGCCAGGATACCTATAATTTCAGAGGTGCTCGAGATAGTGATGAGGGTATGGACCCGCATATTTGGTTATCACCCTCAAATGCTAAAACAATGGTCCAAAATATTTATAATGGATTGGTACAGGTCGATTTAGAGAATGAAAAATATTATAAGGATAACATGGAAAAATATATGTCCGATTTAAACGAGCTCATTAATGATACCCACGAAAAACTAGATCAATATGCAAAAAACGAATTCCTTATTTATCACCCATCCTGGGGATACTTCTGTTTTGAATTTAACTTAATTCAATTAGCTATTGAAGAAGAGGGTAAACAGCCCGGGCCTGCAGGAGTGGCAAAGATCATCGATCAGGCAAAAGAGCATAATATTACTCTTATCTTTGTCTCCCCCCAGTTCGATGAATCCAATGCAGAGTATATTGCCAGAGAAATTGACGGAAAAGTTGATACTATAGATCCATTGGCAAGTAATTATATAGAAAACCTACAGCTAGTTTCGAATAAATTAATTAAGGCGTTTAATAATTGAATATTTAACTACAGAAGGTGGAACCATTGAATCCTGATTATGCGATCCAGATCAAAGATTTATGGGTACGGATAGACAGAAACATGATTTTGGAGAAAATTAACCTTAATGTGAAAAAAAAAGAATTCTTGGGAATTATCGGACCAAATGGCGGTGGAAAAACTACTTTATTAAAAGCAATACTCGGTTTAATACCGCTGTATAAAGGAACCGTGAACATCTTCGGAAAATCACCGGTAAAGGGTAGACGCAAAATCGGGTACGTTCCCCAGTATACAGTTTACGACAAGGACTTTCCGATCAGTGTCTGGGATGTTGTATTAATGGGGCGATTAACGCATCGAAAATATATACCTTGGTATTCTAAATTGGATCTTGCGGCTGCTAAACATGCTCTTGAAATAGTTGAAATGTATGGGTTTAAAAAACGACACATTGATAAACTCTCAGGCGGCCAAAAACAGCGCGTATTCATTGCCCGAGCACTGGCGCTTAATCCAAAGATTTTGCTACTTGACGAACCAACTGCCAGTGTTGACAAACACATCCAAAAGGGTATTTACGATCTGTTGAAAAAATTAAACGAGGATATCACCATAATATTGGTTACACATGATATCGGTGTGATCTCGTCTTATGTGGACGAGGTCGTATGTTTGAACCATAGAATGTTTACTCATGATGGTCAGGGGCTTCTTAGTAAGGAAATGGTGGAAGCTGCTTATCAATGTCCAGTTGAATTAATCGCACACGGTATGCCACATAGGGTTTTCGGTGAGCATAAATGAGTTTTGATTACCTATTGTTTATTTTCGAATTATATCAGAACATGTTCATAGCTGGCATACTGGTAAGTATAATTTGCGGGATCATTGGAACTTATGTTGTGGTTAAACGTCTCGTATTCATTAGCGGAGGGATTGCCCATACTTCATTTGGTGGCGTGGGGCTTGCTTATTATTTAGGTTTTGAGCCGATGTTGGGTGCTATAATATTTGCCCTTGCCACTGCAATCGGTGTGGGTGTCGGGACATTGAAAGCTAAGTTGCGGGAAGACTCTACAATTGGTGTACTATGGGCAATGGGCATGGCACTGGGCGTGATCTTTATTCATTTGACAAAAGGTAATGTCCCCGAGTTAGAGAGTATTTTATTTGGCAGTATATTGTTCGTTCCCGTTTCTGATCTATATGTTATGGGCGTCTTAATCCTGATAATACTTTTCGTAGTTTTTTTATTTTACAAGGAATTTCTAGCACTTACCTTCGATGAAGAATTTGCCAGGATCTCAGGCGTACATACCGGTATTCTATATCTGGTTATGTTAGGTTTGATAGGAATTACCGTAGTGCTCTTGATTAATATCGCGGGGATCATCCTTATCATTGCCCTTTTAACCATTCCCGCGGCTATCAGTGGATTGTTTACTTATAATATGAAACATATGATGGCTTTTGCAGTAATTATTGCAATCATTTTAACCATAATTGGCTTATTATTTTCGATTGAGACCGATTGGCCATCCGGCGCGTCAATCGTGGTTGTTTCGAGCATAGTGTTTATTATTGCGATCGTAATCAAACAAATCAAGGTAAGCCTATATTCAAGGTCGACAAAATATGAATCAAGAGAATAGTTGATGGATATCGAACAATAGAAATATTTTTAATTTAAAGTAAATATTAACCCAACTGTAAATTGAAGGTACAGATTATGAAAGCCATCGTACTCGCCGGCGGCTTTGCCAAGCGAATGTGGCCGCTTACAAAAGATAAACCAAAGCATTTATTATCCATAGCCGACCGACCAATGTTGGATTATGTTATATCCAAGCTTGAACCTATTTCCGAACTAAACCAGATATTTATATCCACGAATGCGAAGTTCGAAGAACAATTCAGAAATTATTTGGATAGTGTGAAAACCGAAAAAACGTTATCATTATTCATCGAAGATACACACTCTGAAGGTGAAAAGCTTGGTAGTGTGGGTGCGCTCGGGTTTTTAATTCAAGAGAATAATCTTTCCGATGAGTTGCTGGTAATTGGGGGGGACAACCTTTTTGAATTTGAAATGCCAGAGCTAATCAACGAGTTTCGGGTTAAACAAGCAAACATAGTTGCTTTGTTCGACCTGGGCTCATTGGAAAATGCCAGCCTGTATGGTGTAGTAGAAACCGATGATAATAGCCGGATTATAGGTTTCCAGGAAAAACCGAAAATGCCCCGATCCACATTAGTATCCACCGCATGTTATGCATTTACAAAAAAAGGTGTAAGTAATATTATCAGATATTTGGCTGAGGGTAATGACGCGGATAAAATCGGACATTTCATTGAATGGCTTTACCAAAACGATGATGTGTTTGGTTTTATCTTTGAAGGGGTATGGTTCGATATCGGCAGTTTTGAAAGTTATGATAACGCAAATGAATATTTTTTTAAAAAACATAAGCAAAAATAACCAATAGATATAAGTAGTATATTAAATGATGAATGGTTGAAATTATATAAATTAAAGAATATTCACTAAATGAAATAAATAAAGGAGAACCTATATGAAAAAAACAATCTCGATTTGTATGGTGTTTGTATTGGTTGTAACGATGTTTGTAAGCTTGTTTAATCCGGTTTTAAGTGAAATGGATCATTCTATTAATGACTCCCGCGGCTCACGTTGGAGCAACTATAAAGTATATTATAACCAAACCTTTACTATAGAAAAGGATTGGAAGGCTGAGAATGTATGTGTAGCAGTAATTGTCCAGACTGATGATCAAACTACGAAGGCTAAAGATGCGGGCTCGGGTACTTTTGAGTCCGCCGAGGTTTTGCAAAGTACGATCGATTTCTTAGATGATGGTCAAACGAATACGGGTACCAGCCGTAATGTATTGGGTGAATTATTTACAGCTACTACGTGTGGTTATTGCCCGGGGGCGGTAGGTGCATTTGACCGAATAACCAGAGATCCTAACTATTTTCCAAATAAGGCTATATTAATAGAACTCCACGGCTCGGGTGGGCATGGTAACACAGATTGTGCGGCACGGCAGAGCTGGTATACTATTACTGGCATTCCCACGGCTATATTTGACGGTTTCCATTGTCTATCCGGCGGAAGTACTGATCCTAATTCGACAAATATGGATACTTCATATAAAAATACGATAAACACGCGTCAACCCACTGCTTCAGTGATCGACATAACCACTTTCGGACATAAGACTAGTAGTGATGGCTGGATCAATGCATCCGTGGAATTACAAAGTCCTACATCATTACGAAATCTAAAGGTACGGTTCATGATACTCGAAGATATTTACCCGGCTAATAATAATGGCGCCTATTATAGATATACCGTCCAGAAAATATTACCCGCTAAAGATTTTACACCGCCAAACCAATCACCAAGTATTAAAAATCCATTAACACTAGCTACCTTGTATGAGGATAGTTCGGACTCTACCAGCATTAAATTAAAATCAATATTTGAAGATGAAGACCTAGACAAGTTAACTTTCTGGAGCGATCGCCAGGGAGTCAACAAACAAAATATTAGCGTCGTAATCGATGATGCGGGGAATGTCACTTTAACACCGGACACGGATTGGAATGGCGTCGAAGAGATCACATTCTATGCAAATGACGGGATATTGGATTCTCCCGGAAATAAAGTAACGGTGACTGTAAATAAC
>CBFDAW010000253.1:0-5347 GCA_965602865.1 uncultured Thermoplasmata archaeon | reverse complement strand
TCACGCTTGTCTTTAATATGTGGAGTCCGCGAATAGGGTCGATATTCTGTTTGCGTTCGAGAGAAAATAAATAATATTATTCAAATTTTAAAAGTCTGTCTTTCACGCGCGATCCCAAAACCTGCTGACTTTACCATTTTTCTCGGTTCCGAGTCAGGGTCTAATACAGGATTTGTATGGTTGAAATGTGTATAATATATATTAGTATTTCTTAATAATAGCTTCAGCTCAACCATGCTTTTGCTTATAGTCGGGTGCAGAATGTCTTCATAATTACGCCGCGTACTAAGCTCTGCTTTATCATAGAACGTCCCATCAATAAGGGCAATGTCCGCTTTTGAAATCTGTTTTTGAACCGGTTCGGTAAGCTGATCCATATCGGGGATATACAATAATTGTTTCTTCGCACCCTTGATTAGATATCCTACAGTATCAGAATGCTCATGCCGGTGCAAAACCGGTAGCGGTGTAATGTCCAAGTTGTTCTCATGCAAACATTTTCCACCAGGCGTTATCTTATTAGTTATGATATTCTGTTCATTAACCAGATCTTTAAATGGGCTATTGGCTTCTAAAAAGTCTACCATAGACGAAGTAGCATGGACCGGCAACTTTTTTGCAGCAGAGGCTTCTTTACCAAATTGCAAAAGACCCAGGTAGTGGCCCATATGCGCATGTGTCAAAAATATCCCTTCTAAACCGAGTTTGGATTCTTGTGACTTCGTTTTAACACCGGTGCGATTCGGTAAATACTTAGATCTGACCTTGCCCAAGAGCACCATTTGTTCTTTAAGATCAGTAGTGGCATCAATTAAATACGACTTTTCGGTAATAGGATTGATAATACCAATTGCTGCTACTAGGCGACGATAGCTCATGTTGCTCAACGCCCGTGTACAAATCGCACAATCACAGCCGAGCTGCGGCACACCTGCATCTTGAGCAGTGCCCAGTAATACTATAATTATCTTTTTATTAACGCTCATGGACTCAGCCAATCAAATAATGAAATTCTAAATTCTACTATTATTTCTCCATAAATTATATTTGAAAAAGGAGGTAGATAAGCTGTATAATTTATATATTATTAAAATCATGCACTAACAAAATTCATATATTAGGGAACGAATTAATTCTTCAAAAATTCCAAAATTTTCTATTCGAGCCCTAAAAATGAATAACTTTATTAGAAATAGCAAGTAATATAATTCCATGAGCACACTCAATCGGGGAAGAAGATGACCAAGACGATTACGGTTCTTCGAAGCTATGGCAGCGCGGCAAATCTCTCAGGGGTACTTCAACGGTTACCCGCAATAATAATCGCACTTTGGCTCGGTGTGATTTCGATATCAATGATTCCGAAATTGAATGTTATCGAAGGCGGAATTCTGTTTATCTTATTCTTTATATCATGCTTGCTTATTGACTCATTATTCAATCCAAAAAGGCTTAAAAGCCCGAAAGTGGCAAACGCAATACAGGCAATCGGGTTAAAGAATTATATTTTCTTGATCGGGATCCATATAAGTGTTACAATATTACTAGCAGCTCATATATCGATTATTCTATTGAAAGGGCAAATATTAGTTATAATCATATTTGGACTTGTTTTGAATGTAATTAATTCCAAGTACATAATAAACACGAAATCATTGGCAAACACGCCTGATGTGACCGGTGTGTTTGGCGGAATTGTTTTACCTATGATCGGCGCCTTTTACATTGTAGGCAATGAATTCGATATCTTTACTATAGCCATTATCGGAGGAATTGCATTAATTTATTCAGGTCTGGAGGTATTTAACCAGACCCGAGAAGATATCGAAATAGGGACTCGATCCGATAAAAATAATTCAATAGAATGGGAAGCATTAACCGTAGCCCATGAGCTTGGCGTGCCAAACACACAGGTGAAAGAGATAGCAGTTCAATTATATAATATCCATAACGAAAAAGAGTTTAATAAAATTCCATCGGAACACATCATACTATTTTTACCTCATTGCCTGCGCGTGGCGGACCGCTGTAAAGGCGTATACAACGAAGAAGGTTTGCACTGCAAGCATTGCACAAAGGATTGCAAAATCAACCAGATTACCAGAGTCGCACAAAAACTGGGATATCGATATTTCGTAGTGCCAGGCGGTGCCATGGTGTTCAATATCGCCAAGAAATATCAACCGCAAGGTGTAATCGCAGTTGCATGTTACAACGAACTTCGTGAGGGTAGTTCGAGAACCGAGAGTGAGTATAAAGTACCGTTCCAGGTGATACCACTGTGTAAGGATGGTTGTGTGAATACCGATGTTTGCGTGGAGGATGTGGTACAGGTATTATCTAGAAGTGATTATAATACAAAGGAGAATAATTAAAAATAATATGATAAGAGGTGTAAATTATTGAGCAAATCCAATGACCAAATCGAGCCAAGCCGGCAAGCAATCGCACAACAATTAAATTCATGTCCCAGCTTGGTTGCGCAAAAAAGAAGAACCATAACTCGCGAAGAGATTAAGGCTGCATTGAAGAAGGTGTATGCTGACGAAACAAAACCGGTCAATGTTGGCAGTATAAAGGTTCGCACCGGATTTGCGTTATTATTAATTTCATTAGGTGCTATCATTGTCTCCGGCATGATCGGGATTAAATATCTGGCTTTAGAGCTCTCAATTATGATCTTTGGCATAATCCTATTACTCATTACATTTTCCACAGGGTTTATTATTTCCACAAAGAATATCAGGAAGATCTATCGTAGTATGAAACGATTTCAGGATAATAACACACCGTCATATCGTACAGTACTCCCAAAATCATCCTTCAAACCACAGGGATTGATTTATGCAACCTTACTGTGCGTGATACTCCTGGGTGCCCAGGCGGTAAACTTCCAGATATTAACCAACAATTACCAGGAGCCAAATGATTACCCGCAATCCGAAGATCAGGTGGCGTATGAAGATGGTATGATTTGGCTCGATGATGTGATTCTTGGTGAAGCCGAGAAAGCCTTGGGGCAGTACTATAGACAAATCGTTGTGGAAATAAATAATACAATAAAATATTATGGTGACAACTTGGTCTTGGAGATTCTGAGCTATTTTGCGGGGGACATATTCGATGAAGTGAACATGACCCTAAACGAACCTAAATCTGATATCAAAGTAGCCCCGATTAAGATTCACGAGCCCGATGATACTACTATTTTTGCAAATCTAATCTATAACGATGGGCACAAAGACCAACTAATTGATCAAGAAATAGTGAAAGCTGAGAATGATATTTATATCACGAGTGCAAAGGGTAAAGTTACAAAAACCAGCCCGATCACAAAGTCCATTGATATAACAGTAGTTATTTACAATGAGGGCATGATACCACGTGCGCCGGAAGAAGTCTCGGTTATTATCTTAACCCCAAGCTTTTTTGGATCAGTCTATCGTGATTCTGCAAAGAATAACGAGACAATTGGTTTTGGCGAGTTTTGGGAAGTAAAATTCAAGTTAGACAACATTATTGACGAGACGGTCTTCGATGTGGAACTAAAGATAGATGAGACTACTAAAGATGATGCTGAGGTGCTCTCGGGGTAAGCCTGCTCGTTCGCCGTAATTTGAAGCCAGGTAATTTTGCTAAAAAATCGAGATCTTTCAGCATGGCTCCAAATACCTCACCCTAATACCCTTTGCTTCGAGTTATTATTAGTTAAAATCGAAAGGGTTAAAACGGGCGTGGGGGGATTTGAACCCCCGACTCCTGGCTTAGGAGGCCAGTGCCCTATCCAAGCTAGACTACACGCCCATCACCTTGAGAAACGACATATGTTTTGAAATATTTAAGAGATTTCTAATTGCCATTAATTGAACTATGGATTATGGTATCGATAATCCATCAAACTTAAATCGTAAAAAGTATATCATGGCGCAGGTGGTCGTATAAATCTACCAGACATTCAGGCTAAAAAACTCAAGAATAGTTTCAAACTTACTCGTGTGGGGATTACGGGTGTAAAAAAACCGGTCCATGTAAAGCGTCCTGACCGCGTGGTCACACTCACTACGAAAATTGACATCTTCGTAGACCTCCCCGCAACGCAAAAGGGCTCACACATGTCACGGCATGTTGAGGTCATTAACGAGATAGTGGATGAAAGCGTCCGAAAACCAGTTACGTCCCTGGAATCGTTATGCGAAAATATTGCGGGAATTTTGCTTAATAAGCATGAATACGCGGGCAAATCAGAGGTGAAAATCGAAAGCGACTATTTTTTAGAAAGACAATTACCCTCCGGAATCAAGAGCCTCGAAAGCTATAGATTACTCGCACGAGCAAAAGCCGAACGCGGAAAGAATATCAATAAAAAAATGATCGGCGTCGAAGTAATTGGAATGAATGCATGCCCATGTGCCATGGAAACTATCCGCGAGTTCCTGGCGGAGGACTACCCGGTTTGCAAAAATGAGCTTAAGGGCGTGCCAATGATCACGCACAACCAGCGAAATATTTCCACCTTGATGATCGAGGTACCATCTAACTATGTTATCGAAGCCGATGACCTGATTGCCATCGTCGAGGATTCCATGAGTTCGCCCACATATGAGATCCTTAAACGCGCCGACGAGGGCAAGGTCGTTTACGATGCGCATACCAAACCGCGGTTCGTCGAGGATGTAGTCCGCGAGATTCTAACGCGTATTCTAAAAAATTACAAAGATTTACCCGATGACGTCGAAATCACTGTCCGAAGCGAGAGCGAGGAATCGATCCATAAACATAATGCCTATGCCGAGCGTGTGACTACTTTGGGCGAGCTGCGGAAGTAAATTGAAGTTATCATTGACTTTTGCATAGGTTATTCTTTATCATAAATTTTAAAAAGGTTAAATGGATAAGTACGATAAAGTGAATGATCATGATGGAGACGGAATACAGAACCGATGTGACAGAGGATGCACTTCTTGGAACCAATGTCATCGTGGGAAAATATGTACTATTGGGCGTGATACCCAACAAAGGTAAACCAGAGGGAAAATTGCGAATAGGTGATAATTCGATTATCCGTTCGCATACGGTTATTTACGCGGGGAACAAGATTGGTAAAAGTTTCCAGACAGGGCACGGGGTTATGATCAGAGAGAATAATAAAATCGGGGATAATGTATCCATCGGTACTCACTCCAGCATTGAGCGAGATAATATTATCGGTAACGGTGTTAGAATTCACTCGAACTGTTTCGTGCCCGAATTTATTGAGATTAAAGATAAGGCTTGGATTGGTCCAGCGGTTACTATTTTAAATGTTCTACATCCACCATGTCCCAAGTTTGAAGACTGTGCCAAGGGG
>CBFDAW010000252.1:0-5350 GCA_965602865.1 uncultured Thermoplasmata archaeon | reverse complement strand
GAATTGCGGCATACCGGGCGGAGTCACTGGCACTTCATCGGGTTCCTCTTTAATTACTTTTTTTAACCATCCCATACGCAATCACTCTCGGTCAGTTGTTTCTGGTATATATCTTTCTAACAATATAAAGGTTTAGTATATAATATTTTCCCAGGGTATTATTTAAAATAAGTGTTACATTTAGTATACTTTAATTTTCCAGAGATTGTCTCCTATATGGTGTATTAATTTAACCGCTTTATCTGATGAACTCTTAACCATCATATCAGATGTCATAAGCGCTTGACCTATCGCCAGGGGTTGTAGATTGTTCTCATCTCGGATCCAGATTAGATCGCCGACTTGAATATCCAAATCGGCGTCTACTATTCCTGGTCCCATAACATCTGCACCGTTAGAAATAAATTTTACGGCGCCCATATCAACAGTAACAAATCTATGCTTTGGTTGGAATCTAAGTATACCGCGGATAGTCAGGAATGGTTCCCCGTCTATCATTAAACCCAGTAATTCATTATCGATAATTAATACCTCATGCCATTCAAAGGTGGCTGAGTCAACAGTTGAGTTTTCAAGATCGAATATCATCGAAAAAATAATATTTAACTTTTGAACCAATTTGAAAATGGCTTTTTTTCGTAACCGGTGCCGATTACGAATTTGGAATTCTACCATAATTCTCCACCATAAGTAACTATGTTTTATCTATACCCAATTATTTTTATCGGAATACATCTCAAAATTCTTTAATGAAAGTTCGTGATTGGGGTTGACATTCAAGGCATTTTTGTAACAGTTCAATGCATCTGGATACTTTCGAAGTGTTAGTAATGCATTTCCCTTTTTATACCACAATGATGCATTATTTTTATTGATCTTTATTGCTTTATCAAAATATTCAGTGGCGTCTTTTAATCGTGAGAGGTTAATTAAAGAATTTGCAATATTTTCATAGGCATAGGCATTGTTCGGGTTAATATTGATCACCTTTTCAAAGCAAGCCAAAGCATCCTCGAACTTCTGATTGTCCATTAATGCTTTTCCTTTAATATACCAGGCATCTTCATTATTACGATCTAAAGAAATTACTTTATTCAAACATTTTATGGCATCGTCATTCCTGCCATATACTGAAAAAAGTATTATGCCTTTATCATACCATGCATCTTTGAAATTCAAATCCAGTTTAGTAGCCTCATCAAAGCATTTCAATGCATCTTCAAATCTGCTAAATCCTCTATCAAGGATTGCACCTTTTTCGTACCATGCTTTTGTGTTTTTAGAGTCAGATAAAGTTAAATTATCCAGATATTTCAATATTTCAGAGTATTTATCAAATTTTAAATTAGATTCTTCATTGGATTTTATACGGGATTCCTCTTCTGGATATCTTATATTTAATGCGCGTAAAAAATAATCAAGAGCTTTTTCAGTGTTTTCTAATCCCTTAGCATACAATAATCCAAGATAAAATAAAACATTCTCATTATTTTCATCAAGTTCTAATAATTTTGTGAAATACTTTTTTGCATCCTCGAGGCGTGATAATTTTTCTGAGAGTAATATACCATTACGATATAGTGCGTCTTTATACTCTGGGTTGAGTTTAATCGCCTCAGAAAAACATCGGGACGCTTCTGAATCCTTTTTAAATGCCTCAGTTAGGACCATACCTTTATAGTACCAACCTTGCGGACTTTTGTTATTGGCTTTTGTAACCCTATCAAAACATTTGATAGAATCCAGGGGTTTGTTTAAATTATTAAATAAATTCAACCCTTTTTTAAACCAAGCATCTTCATTTTTAGGGTTGATCCTAGTTACCGTATTAAAACATCGATCAGCTTCAGAGTATCGTTCTAGATCTTTACTTAATATTCTACCCTTTAAGAACCATGCTTTTTCGTAATTTGGGTCGATTTTAATTACTTCGTCTAAACATAACAGAGCATCTTTAACTCTACCGGGAGTATCATTTAGGATTAAACTCTTCCAATACCACGCTACTTCGTTACCTGGGTTAGCCTGTGTAGCCATATCTAGTTTAAAAAGAGCATCCCAATATCTATGAAGTTTAGTTAATAGAATTCCACTATCTAAATTGGCATGTTCATCTTTAGGATCCAGAATTAAAATTTTATTAAAAGTTTCCAGCGCCTCGTTTAATCGTTTAAGTTCATCACGTAATAACACTGCTTTATCTCGTAATAAATCAATATTCTTCGGTGTTGCAGCCAAAGCCTTATTTAAGAATTCTAAAGCCTCTTTAAACTCGCCTATCTCTTCATGGTCACGAGCTTTGCTGAGATATTTCTTAGCCAATGTTCCGCCTTCTATGGGCCCCATATCTTTCAAGTCTTTACCCTTGGGTTTGATCACTGAACCCAGTTTTAAAAATCCGTCCATTGACGTATCATGCTCCTGGATCTGGGCGATAAAATATCTAAAATCGGGTAATGATAAATCATCAGCGGTAGACCAATACTCGTGAAAATCAGTATAAATTTTCTCAACCAGCTCTGGATTTGAAATAAGAAATCCATATTCTAAGTTTGATACTAAAGATGAGGATGATAACCCTGCAGAAATTACAATTGCCTTTTTTTGATCGAATATGAATACATTAGCGTTCAAGTTCTCCACGCCTCGAAACTCCAGTTTGAATTTTGGTCCGATTTGTAAGTTACTGAGCATCTCCAAGGCTTCTAAATCACTACCGCTATTGATAATATCTTCTTCGTTCAGTTTGGTCATGATTCGTAGGTGAAATGGGCCTGTTGGTGGTGAATCAAGAAAAATATTAGTAATCCATTTTATTACTTCTGTTTTCATTATGGGGGTAATAATGAATATACTCTCTTTTGCTTCTTTAATTTCATTCAATAAAATATTTTTCCAAGGTGATTGTAAATGCGTGATTCCCTTGTCATTTTTCTCATTGGCCAAGGAAAATCTCCTCCAAAGATCTTTAATTTTCTTATATATATTATACTGGCTATTGTGTTTTTATTAGTGCATAACATTTTTGGGATATAAATCTTATAGATGAAAATTCATTGATCTTAAAACATTTTGATAAGTAAACTCAAAATTATTTGAATTTGTAAATAGATAGCCATAAAGTCAATTTATAGTTTGAATTTATTAGGCCGATTTGGGTTCTATCCAATACGCTAAACCGTAAATATCAAGCCACGAGCAGGCAGTTGATTTCTTATCCTCAACCCTATCCCATGCTTTTTCAGGTGTAATTACGGGTACCTTGCGGTTTTTACATTCATTCTCTAAAAGTGTTTTTGCCCGTGCTATTAAACTATTATCATTATATTTCTTGCCTTCTACATATTGGTATGCCCACCAATCATCCCAGGCATTGTCATAATTGACTCTGTCCTTGGTCCTTTTAAAACCCCAGTTAACTATACCCCAATAGTAAATATTCTCGATCTCGTATGTTTTTCCTTCGGTTTTTGAGCTCGTACTTTGATGTGCTTCGATTAAGTCAAGTTTTTCTATTTCACCATCTGTCTTTAAATGAAATTTTGACATCGTGGCAATATGCCCGGACCATCCTATGTATTGAAATTTTGTATTATTGGGATTATTAGTTACCGATAAATGTAGGGTTGTATTACCAATATCAAGATTATCAACATTACCAAATACTATTAAATCTCCGGGCCAAAGGAAATCTTTGATCTTATTTACATTAGTGTGACGGTTGCCAGCATTATCATAATAATAACTGATTGTTTTACTGACCTTGATTCCTTTGGCTGAACCCGTTACTGGTACATGTTTAATTCCAGCTTTTCTCAACCAGTTCTGGATCTCACACGCGCCACTCGCACATACTTTACTATCGAGCTTTTTCTCGAGTTTTGTATCCGGTGCACCCCGTTTGGGTTCTTCTTTAGTAGGATCGTGAACTTTAATTTTACTACTTGCATCTATGATAAGATAGGTTTTACTGCCGTCAATGATATTCCATGATTTTTCTTTGATTTTCTTAAGTTTCGCAGTATTTGATAAATTATGATTTTTTGCCTTAAATGCGTCTGATAATTCTTTTTTCACCGGTCCGCTTGTTAGGTGCTGTTGATAAGTATTATATGGTGTTAATTCAAACAAAAACTTTGGCTCCATTACTAGCTCTCTATCTTGGTCTAAATAATAATCACCCAGCTCCCAAGATAATGTCTCCAGCGGATGTTGATCCATCAGATCATCGGTATTAACCCAACCAGTCTGACCGCGCCTGAGATTAGCTACTAATGAATACGAATCTTTCTCTTGTTTAATCCAAACTCGATCACCGCGTGGAAAAATATATTCCGGTTTAATTTTCACAGGTTCAGTCTCACCTTCTGGCCAGCGGCGGAGTACACAATAACCATTTTTATCATCACCCCAAATCCATTTTGATTTCAATCTACCTTCTAGACGTTTGGCTCTTCGATTCCATATAATCTTTTTCGGGTTATACTTATGTGCCATTCCATCATTCCTCTTCACTTAGCAATTTAATATACTGTTCCAAAGTTCTCTTGTACTCATCCATACCTTTTACATCGTATTCGGCAATATCCTCTAGCTCTTGTTCCATTGCCTCTTTCATCCCCGGTTCCGTGAAGTATAGATTATTGAATCGATGTTCTTGCCCCTCATCTGTATCGAAATCGTCTTTATCTGCTTTTTCCAAATAATATGTCTTTGTCTTAGATTTTCCATCTTCCCAGCGGAAAGTTATTTTCTCGATTTTATCATCATCAATCTTCTCTTCAGCGACGCCTTCGGAAGTAGTGGTTCCATCTCGTTTAGTGGTTCCAATTTCTACATTATATTTATGATCTTTTAGTAGTTCACCGTTTTCGCCCCAAAGTGTTACTTTTACCTTCTTTTTATCCTCATCTGCCTTTTTTGCCAAGTTCATATCGAGCGGAACATTCTTAAAACTAATCTCATTGAACTTATAATCCTTCTCTTTATAGGCAGCATCCATGGCGGCTTTACTTGCATACGGTGTCGAAATACTGGGGAATTTATGATCCGGGTAAAGTAGAAATTCCACACGACGATTTTTCTCGGACTTGACCTGGTCAGTGCCTGGTCGGTCGATAGGTCTGGACTCACCGCAACCGATCCATTTTACATCTCTGAATTTACCGGCATCTATTACAGAGTTCATAACATCCGTCATGGTTTCAAAGATAGCCCCCCAGGTAACTTTACCTATTATCCCATCTACAGCAATATCTTTTTTGTACTTATTATTATAATATTTCTGGAAATCTTTTAACGCCTCTGAAGTATCAGGAGCAATACCGTCTATTTCGCCTTTATAGAAACC
>CBFDAW010000251.1:0-5351 GCA_965602865.1 uncultured Thermoplasmata archaeon | reverse complement strand
TGATCTTCGGGTTCATCTATTCCAAATATCTTCACGGTCAATTCTGCTTTTTCCTTGACGACCAGGTCATACTCGACAGCCCTCCCGGAGACTGCCGTGACAATTAATACTACTTCGCCTTTTTTCGCACTTTCTGCAATCGTTACCGTAATATTGAACTCTGCAGTACCATCCGGGCTCGCATCCAATGTGCCGGGGTCGTTCACCAGTGCAACAATATCTACGTCCGCCGGAACGTCCACGCTCAACGAGATCGTATCCGTCACCTCGCCAAGATTAAAAACAGTTGCTTGAACGGATACCACATCACCGGGTATTTGCTCGAGATACGGCGAATTAACAGTTAGTTTGAGCTCGATTTGCGGTCTGTAATCTCTATTGACCGTGAACGACCATGTCTCTGACTCGGGACCCCGAACTGCACCTGCCCACGGCACGATCTTCCAGTAATATGTTTTATTATCTTCAAGAGTGCATTGGGGTAAAAAATATGTGTTTGAGCATTTCTCGTATTCTACAGGAGCTTCATTAGTGTCCAGGTATACATCGTATGATAGAATTTCAGCTCCTTCGTACTCGAGTGACCATTGCAGAGTTGGTTTTGGTGATCGTATTATTGAACCGTTCTCGGGAGAGAGCAGCGTTACCGACGGAACAGGAACGCTTGTGTCAACGGTGAATGTCCATATACTGGACATACACCAGCCCGCATCAGTGCCAATATTCGGAATTACGGTCCAGTAATATGTCTCCCCGTCTAATAAGCCGGTAACCAATAGACTAGTGTTCATAAGTCCGGTCTCTTTGGTAGCGTTAGGTGGATCGACCGTATCTAAATACACATCATAAGTCACATTCAATAAATTCTGATTTTCAAGCCTCCAAATAAGTTCCACGGATGTTGTAGGTATGATCGACCCGTTCGGCGGGCTCCAGAGCTTCACACGAGGGATCAGTGTTTGCAGCCAGGTATTAACTATCACTATATACGATTTGGATTCCACGGGACCGTTCCCCGCCATATCGGAGGCGCGCCATTTGATACGATTACCGGTGCCGTCGGGGAAGGACAGGTTTAAAGCGATATTAATGCTCGATCCGGCTTCTAACCCCGGTACACTCATCCAAGAGCTCCATTGTGCACCATCATTTTTTGAGACCGCATACTCGACCGTAGATGCGTCAACACCGGAGATCACATCTGAGATCGTAATGCCGACCTCAACCTCCTCGGTAGGTGATTCGTAACCGGCTGGTGGCGAACTATTTGAAAAACGTACGCCTTCAATATCGATTAATATTCTGTATTCGTCACTTACCACCGGCCCGTTCCCCACCGAGTCCTCGGCTTGCCATTTGATGAGATTATTCGTTCCTTCCTCCAAGAAAACTAAATCTTGTGGGATTATGCTCTTACCTGGTTTCAATCCGATAATACCTTCCCAATCACTCCAATTATTACCATTATCTACCGAGTAAGAATGCTTTACACTTGATCCTTTTACCTCTCCGCCGCCAATATCCGTTATAGTCACGCCTACGGTTACAAATGTTGATTTCGTTTGCCAGGTCGTGTTGTCTGGTGTAGGGTTGGAGAATGTTACATTGTCGCCATCGATCTTGATAGTGAATGTTTCATTTGTAGCATCGCATTCCGGCGGAATTCCTGTGAGGTTAATGATATATTTATGCCCATTGGAATTTGTGGTATTAGGAGTTCCAGTCTCGATATAAAATGGATCTCCCGTTGCCGGTGAATCCGACCATGAATCACCGGCTTCATCCCAGATCGTGATATCGACCTCGTCATCGGGCGGGTAAATATCTGTTATATTTTCATATACCACCTTTAAACCTGTCCAATTGAGTTTTTCACCCACTTGCACTAGTTTACTATTAGTGATTGTTCGATTATTATGTCCTCTTACGGAAAGTTCACCATTGAAAACAAGATCGTTCTCTACACGATAGAGGTCAATTGCATTAAACCATGCGGGAGATAAGATTGCACTGGTTGCGTATGCATTGATATCATGGAAAGCTTCATCTGGATACGTCCAGTTAAAGGTAACATTGAAATCTATAGTCCAGTTTCCATAAATATTATTGTAAGCTCTGCTCGATGAGTCAAGAGTAATATAATCATTCGGATCTAATACCTCCGAGAACTGCCCGTTAGCGCGATTCCAGAGTATTTGGATATTGCTTCCAAGTGGATCGAGATTCAACCGTACTGTTACTAGGTCCGAGAGCGATACCACATCGGTGATGTTTACCCTAAAAGTGTAAGTGGACACTCGTGAATAAACTACGGTTTGCGGCTGCTCATCCCTTAATAATGAAAGAGAAGTAATATTGATGAACGGTTGGAGATAGAGTTTAAGCACGAAAACATCATCATCGCCGTTGTATGTATTATCATATGCACCCGGGGTATTCGGGAAATCTGATGAGTTCGTTACTCCTGTAATATAAGCATTACAACTCGAATCGATTGTGATGCCACCGCCTCTTTCATGATTATTTCCACCTATGAATGTAGAATAAATAAGATTTGAACCGTTCGAATTAAGTTTGAACACAAAAACATCATATTTACCACCGTTATAAGATTTGTCAATTGTCCAGAGTGTGGTTGGGAAATCTGATGAGTTTGTCCACCCTGTCACATATACATTACCGCTTGAATCAATGGTAATTGCCCTCCCCCGTTCGGTATCACTTCCGCCTACGAGCGTCGAGTAAATAAGCGATGACCCGGAGGAATTCAACTTAAGCACAAAAACGTCAAAGCCGCCGTTGTTTGCGGTATCATATGCACCGGTTGTATTCGGGAAATCTAATGAATTCGTGTATCCCGTAATATATGCATTTCTATTCAAATCTACAGCTATATCCTTAGGGTAATCATAATCAGAGCCTCCAATATATGTTGAATATATAAGTTTTGACCCATTCCAATTTAGCTTAAGGACGAAAGCATCCTGAATACCATTATGGGATGGATCGAATGCACCAGCAGTTGTAGGGAAATTTCCATGTGCAACTCCAGCTACAAATACATTTCCATTCGAGTCTACTTCAATGCCAAATCCAGTCTCATGATCATCACCTCCTACAAATGTAGAATAAATTAGTTTTGATCCGTTAGAATTGAGTTTTAAGATAAAAACATCAAGATAATCATTCCACAAATGAGTATTATCATAAGCACCTGGTGTTGTTGGAAAGTTCGTAGATTGAGTTGAACCCGTGATATAGCAATTTCCTGCAGAATCTACTGTAATATCATAACCAGTTTCTGCATACAAACCTCCTATAAAAGTTGAATAATTAAGAGTTGACCCATTTAGATTAAGTTTGAGAACAAATACATCCCAATAACCATTATGTGATGTATCGTTCGCACCTGGTGTTGTGGGGAAATCGTTGGATTTAGTATGACCCGTAACATAGGCATTCCCTGAAATGTCGACTGTAATGCTTCCGTCACGCTCATATTCATTTCCTCCCATAAATGTGGAATATATAAGATTCGACCCGTTCTGATCAAGCTTAAGCACAAATATATCAGCACCGCCATTAAATGTACTATCATTAGCATTATTAGTGGTCGGAAAATCTAATGACTCTGTCCACCCCGTCACATAAGCGCAATCGGAAGAATCTATTTCAATATCTATTTCACCATAACTTCCTTCCCTGCCACTTTTGCCTATGAATGTAGAATATATAAGCGGATCAATAATTAGGACTTCACTTCTATCATATTCGCCTAATAACTCAAATCCGTAAGTTGTCGAATTTAAGATCTTGAATCTCCCTTCAACCACTTCCACTTCTTTTCCAATCTCTATATTCTGATAGATAATAAGGTCAGAATCAACAATATCACCTAATGGTGTTTTGATTATTAAGTTTCTTGAATCATCAATCGCTAACCCATCTGTACCACCATATCTTATTCTGATATCATGCACATCTGCATTTGGGTGCACGATGAAATCATATTTCAAACCTTTTTCATTAGTGTAATACCATAAATCTATGTCATCAAAAATGTTTTTGTAGAATATTTCTCGATAATTTGGCACTTCTGTACACCATTTCGACGAATCGTTACCGTAAAAGAAATTACTATTCCAGCTTAGGCGTTCTTTCCCCACCGGCTTTACCATGTTCGCACCAACGAACGTTTGCTTGAGGATTACTCGTTTATATGATTCGGGCACTGGCTCACTAAACCTCTCCATCGGCTCAAACCCTGTCTCCCCGACCCCACCTTGACCCCTAGCCTCTGACCCATGACCCCTGGTCTCTGCATATTCTCTGAGTTCTATCCACAGTCCATCATCCGTAAACCATACAGAGCCATCCTGAGCGTAGAACCTTACATCATCATTACTGAGTTGGCCGCAATTCTCGGTGAACGCAAGCGGGGTATTGGCTAACACATCGTTAAGGTCATCATTATCATATTTGGGAGATTCGCAAAAATTATGTATTGGGTTTATGGAACAATGGGGATTTGGATCCATAAATATATTATCCAGATTAACCCCTGACGTGATATACGGGGATAAAAGAATAAATGTTATGGATATTGTCCAAAGTTTTATTCCCACGAAGCGCCCCCTTTTATTCCAGTGTAAATATAACGGTTTCTAATGTGAGGAATCAATGCTAATGGAGTACTCGAATCTCCGTATGTGTTAGGTATTGGTAATATTTGGGATAACACGGCAACGAGAGCCATAGCCAAAAATATCGATATTAACCCCTTGCCCAATAACATATTATTATAATTGATTTTATAATATAAATTATTTATTATCCAAATTGCTGGAATTAAACCGACGTTTTTCGATGCGTGGTAGTATATGGCCAGAAATCCTAAAGATATATCATCCTAAAGCTAATAAGGATATATCAAGGGAGAAGAGGGACTACTAAAGGATAGGGGTCTTCATTTTCTCCGTCTAAGATGTAAGGGTCATCAACGATCCCATTCATATCCTCATCGGGTTGATTTTGCCAGTCGGACCAGCAGTTGCCCTCGAAACAAACGGTATCGTACCAGTTATTATTATTCGAACCATCTTGTGCTTGAATATGATTTTCATCATATTCAGTTGTTGCGCCATTGTTGGCTAAGAAATAATTGTGATAGATTACATTATTCGCACAATCTCCATTAATATCGATGCCATAATAATAACTATTTTCAATCACATTTTGTTTAATATCATTATAATCAGAACCGCTGAGAGTTATGCCATACATATTATTTCTTATGAAGAGCCTGCCCGAATAATCAAAATTAAGCCCGGACATTTCTTAATGTACTTCAT
>CBFDAW010000250.1:0-5360 GCA_965602865.1 uncultured Thermoplasmata archaeon | reverse complement strand
AGAGCTGATTCACATGATCAAAATCACGCCAGAGTATGATTTCTATATTATTGATTTCCACATGTCGGATGATCCCCATTTCTTCCAGTATTATTTCAACGGAACATTTTTGACCCACACCTTCAGCCCACCAGGGGATCTGGTTTATATGCGTAATTACCGAGATTTTCGAATCCTCATACTCGTTTGTTTCATTATTCCAGATGGAAGTTGTAATAAAATATCTTTTATCTTTATAGCTATCTAAAATTAATCCAATGTTCTCTTGGAAGTCGCCAAGACCTGTTAGAAATGTCTTATTTTCTCTTATATCAATTGAAACTTCGGAATCGGAACCACCTACCCCCCCGATTCCGACAATACCACCGATTATACCACCCGAGGTATTACCGGTAATAACATAATTTACACCATGTTCGTAAAAATCTGCTTCTAAATTCGCCTTTGCGGGGCCTATTTTGGTCTCAATATCCAGTGAGCCCCAGACCACCAATTGGGCGACTGCTAGAAATGTCATACTGATTATTAAAAATGCTATGATAATAAATTTGGTTGAAGATGAACCTAATATCAAATTACAGCCGCCCTATGGTTTATGGTAAATTATAAAATGTTGCATTTATTGAATGATCCCCTCTGTACCGCAGTGTGGGCACGAGATTTTTAATGGTCGTTCGGTGACCAAGATCTTAATCGCATTCCCACAGCGGGGACATTCAACCATTTCCGGTTCAACGGTTCGTTTTCGGTATTTTGTCTTATCGTCTACTACTTCTTTCGGTTCAACTGGTGTAACTTCTAAGACGCCCTCTGAACTTAAATTAGGGCGTGCGATTTGTGCCTCTAAACCGGTACCTCCATCAGCGTCTAACTTTGAAAATAATGTATAATTCCTGGAATTTACGGCCATTATACCAATAGCTATCGTTATTAGAAAAATACCGTTAAATACATTAACAATCTGCTCTTCTGAGCCATCACCAAACAATGACATAATATAGTAAGCACCAAGAACCAGTATAAAAACAAATGCGATCAAATAAACAGCGATCAACCTATCTGCACCATATGTCTTTATTTGTCCATTAAGTATTTTCTCTTTACTTGGAATCAAAGCGATTGCTATTAATCCGAAAATGAATGGAAAAACGGCAGTGAGAATTTGTACGGGGTTTATCATTTCTTATTCACCTTTAATTAACTAAATAAACCGTATAGTGCGGTACCCTCTATCTCCATAATCGATTGTAGTTGCCCGGTTTCTATGTCTACGGTAGCAGTGAAAATTGTGCCAGCTAAGAAATCGCCCTTTTCTATTTGCCAGCTGTATTTGGTTCGCGGTAATGTAATACCGGTGATACTCTCAATAATTTCACGCTGCGGCATATTTGATTCTGACATATCGTCCATTTGGAGATTATATCTAGTATCTCTAAAATTGATGCCACCATCCACGGCAGTGAACACTTTGCTTTTTATCTCTTCATCTAATTTGAATATCGCCTCGCTTGAAGCTAAAGTCAAGGTCTCATCAGCTAGTTCTGAGCGGCTATACGGTGTATACCATCTTCTACTGTTTATTGGATATTCATTGATTATTTTGATTTCTTCACTATATTTATCGATCCCGGTTTCTTTTGTCACATTCCGGGTAAGGTTCACAATGTAGAACCAATTTGGCTCTTCATCATTCTCCCAGGCGGCGATTATCTCTGATTGAGTCGGCTTATACCCGAAAGATAGGTTCCAATTATATGACCCCGCCTTACCCGATGGGTCTAGTTCTGCCTTTGTATCTTTGACTACTTTGTAAACAGCGTCTCTTATTACCACATCATCGTATTTATTGACAAATCGTTTTAACTCTTTAGAATTTTCTAAGGCAAAATCAATGGCGTCTTCAGTTTTAAAATCGAAACTGCTGGAATCATATTTACTCCCGGATAGTGGAATGTACTCCGATTCTAAAAATTCTGCACGCGGATGTCTAGTAAAAAAATGGGTCCCTGCCTTACATGAGCCCCATGGTATTTCCTTCGAGCCGCGGGTAAAACCATTTTCTTGTAAGGTTCGTGTATGCTCTGCTATGATATAGAAAGTCCCATTTTCATCATAGTCACTCATATTAGTTCGAATAAAAGTTTTAACGGGGAATGGCACCTCGTTGGCGATCCAAACTTTCTTGGTGAATGGCATCCAATCCTGGAAAAAGCCAGTCGTAATATTGATAATAAGTGCTTTAAATCCCGCAACCTTTTCGCCGCCTTCCACGGTCCAATTATATGTTTGGGTTAAAAATTCCGAAACCCAACCCTCATCAACATCAGGCATTTCCACAACACTACCATTATCTCCTAATTGTCGCATTTTATTTCCTAGAAAAATTTTATCATCAATAGTATCTTCTACAGGTAGATTTGGGTCTGGGTAAAAACGCTTGGTTCCATCGAAAGAAATAGGGACTGGTATGTGACGAATTTTATCGACTTCTACATGGGCATCGGTAATGCTCTGAATCACGATTTTCTCATTAAGGCATGTAAATTCATCCACCGTGCCTTCGAGACCACCATGGATAGTCACGGGTTCTCCATCGCTGCTTTCAATGTATATCGACAATGTAGCCGATGTTTCCTCTCGAACGCACACGGTCGAATGCTCGGTATTAAATCCATCTTTTTTTATTATGACATCCGAAGGTATCTTAGTAATCAACTGACCATTTGCATTTAAAGTATACCTTTCCCAATCACCGTCGTTTTTATCCTCCCAATATAATTCGATATAGATCGTATAATCATATTGGGCGTTATCACCCAGCATCATTTCCGGGACGGTTACCGTAAAATCCGAGAAATCAATTGTCTCAGATTCTTCGCCGTGTTTTCCTGACCACTCTTCTTTTGAGTCGTCAAGATAGATACCAACATATACATTGATAATAATGGCAAATATGCATAATATGGCAAGTAACTTTTTCATGGTATCACATGTTGAAGATCCTACTAAGCACAAATAGTTTTCTTATTATTCCTGAATTATTTGTCTTGGTTTATAAATGTTATCTTTTTAACTTGGATAATGCTAATCATTGTTTTATATATGTTCTTTTCATTTATTTCTTATTATATAAATATATTATCATCCTTTGTTCCATATAAAAAAGCTCATCTCCATCGTTTTTTCCCGGTACCATTACAAAGATAACATTTCCCGTCCCTGTGGCAGGTCTGACACGAGCCGGTTCCTTTACAGATCTTGCACGGTTCATGTGTGGATTTTTGAACACCCGTACCATGACAGATTGGGCAATGGCCGGTACCCCTGCATGTTACGCACTTACCAGTGCCCTTACAATAACCGCAAATATCCCCAGGAGAGTCTTTTGAAACCGTCATTGGGTAGTGATAACGTGCCTTGAGAATAAAAATTTTATGGCTAATCGATTGATCTTTAATTATAATTTTCTAATCCATTTATAACTTTCAAACTGCAATAAAAGGATTATATAGAACCTGACAGTTCTGGTATTGGTATTATAATGGATAAAAAACTCATGGAGATATTATGCTGTCCCGTTTGTAAGAACGATCTAGAGCTCAAAGTTACTCACCAGGAAGGCTCCGAGATATTCGAAGGTAGATTATTTTGCCGCACCTGCGATTTTACCTACCCGATAGAAGAAGGCATCCCCAATCTATTACCGCCCGAATATCATGAAGCCGGGAAAAAGAGTAAATAATTAAATTTGTTAGCCTATTTCCAAATCATGCATACTATTTTATGTTTGGAAATAGTTAATGCCCATTGATGAACCCATCTATACAATTTCCTAATAAAAAGTTCTCCAATTATTATTCAACTTCACAACTTAGATACCCTGAGCGCTTTACAAAACGTGAATGGGGTTTCATGTTCATTGGCGAAACTTTTATGCAACGACATCTCGCTTTTCGAAAAACTGGTGAGTTAATAAAATATCTCAGCGGTAACCAACCATCAGCGCAGACTAAAATACCCTCCCACGTCTATTATTCAAGTGCATATTATGCAGACCCCGGTCTACAACCCATGTCCGCAAAGGTCAAAGGTTGGCTTGGAGCGGATCTCATATTCGATTTAGATGACGATCACTTACGAAATATAGCGGGACTTTCGTACGAACAACGGTTGGAGAAGGTGAAAGATATCGTTAGGCGTAAACTGCTCGATGACTATTTTCTTGGCGATTTTGGATTTGATCCGAAATTTATTAAAATCGCGTTTTCTGGTAGCCGTGGGTATCATATACATATTTTTGATCCCCATGTATTTTCTTTAACTTCTCCGGAGCGTCGAGAGATTGTTGATTATTTAATAGGAGTCGGGTTAAATATTGACCGAATATTCTATGACAAAGGATTCAAAACAAAGGAATACCATGACAAAAAAGTATCCGTAAAAAGGTATATTACACCAAAGCTCAGTTCACCTGGTTGGAAAGGTCGCATGGCGCGGGGGATACTCGAGCTGTATAATAAATTATCCCAGATACCCGATGATGAGGCGAAAAATGAACTGAAACTGCTATGTAATTACCTTAATGAAAAGCACCCAAATTATAAAAATCGGAAAATATCTACCAAAGAGATAGATATGGTTTATAATGAATTATTTTCTTCGTATCGAGAAAAAATTGATGAACATACTTTTAATAAGTACAATGTTCTAGAACTATTTTCAAGAGATAGATATCGGGAGATTTTTGTTAATATTGTTCGGGAATTGCAAAAGGTAGAAATGGCTGGAGAGACCGATGAACCGGTAACCACCGATGTGAAGAGATTGATTCGGATGCCTACATCACTGCATGGAAAAACCGGGTTTCGGGTGGTTCCGTTATCAATTGAAGATCTAAGGACATTTGATCCCTTAAAAGATGCCGTGGCCTTTAATTCCGACCCTGTAAAGGTTAAAATCAATTCAGAGGAGCAATTCAAGTTCAGATTATCCGGTGAGGATTTTACCGTTGAAATTGGTGAGACAGAGTTACCCGAGTTTGCCGCAATATATCTGATTTGCCAGCGAAAAGCCGAGATTGTATAACTTGACTTTCAAAAGAAAATTTAGCTAGATATGCCTAAAACGTAATAAAACATGGCGATTTTTTAAAATTAATTCAGAGGTAGGAATTTAGCAAGTCTCAGTACTTGAAAAGCCCGTGCCTGGATGGAATTCATTTCCTCAACTATATATTGTGACTCGCCTGTTCTTACATCCTTAGCTAGCACTACACGCAATCTTTCCAATTCACTCCATATTTTTTGCGCACTGCACCGTAGTTTTAAGAGCTTTCTACCCAAATAACGAAGGAATATCAT